>JAYSYV010000883.1:0-1328 GCA_043727245.1 Chloroflexota bacterium
CCGGTTTCAGCACATCGCTGATGTAGCAAAAATCTCGCAGGCTTTTGCTGGAGAACTACAGGAACGTTTGCGGACTGTCGGGCGAAACCTGGCTTTGCAGGTAAACCTGCCCGCTGGCGTAGAGCTGGAGAACCTCAACGACTTTGAAATGAGCAGGGGAGAAGGTCGCGCCATTATCCGGCTGGGGAATGTGTTCGTCGGCGAGGAGAAGCTGGTGGTCACTAAGCTCCGGGTACCGGCCGGTATCATCGGTCAGGCTCTTCGGCCGGAAGCTATCCTGATGTACAGCGATCCAATGACTGGTTCTGGCCGGGAAGTTCGCTCAGAGCAGGAAATAATCCTGACCTATGCTTCTGAGAGTAAAGTGTATGGAGAGCGTTTGGACCCGAAAAGCGCCGGGATAGTGGGTCGGATGCTGGTAGAGCGGGCCCGCAAAGAAATCCTGGAAGCCAACCGGCGGCAGGAATTCAAGTCGGTGCCGGAAATCCTTGAAAAGCTGCGCGGTCGCATGCACCGGTTCCACCTGATGCATGCTCCTGGGGTTGCCGAGCTGTTAAGTGAGCTTGAACAGCAAGGCCAGCAGGCTGAACGGGAGGTGCTGGATGTATCTGTCCGCAAATCAATGCACTACCAGGCCTACACCGCCCAGAAAAACCGGCTGGACTATAACAAAGTAGAGCCCCAAAAATACTAACAACCAGGTTCAGTTATCCGGTGAAAGGCCAGCCCTTCAGTAAAATGGAGGGTCGGCCTTTCAGACCAATTTACTCAACAGGCAAAAAGTCCGAGCGTGTTTTAACAAAATGGCACTAAATTATGCCAGAAGCCAGGAAAGGCTTACCAGTAATAAAATAGAGTGCAAATGGATCTTGGTGGGGATGAGAAATTAGATCCTCCAAAAATAAACATCAAGGCTCAAATTCGGAACTTTAACTGAGTAGCTTACCTATTTTTTATCTGAAAGGAGCTTCTACACCCGGTATGCAGATTAAATTAACTCCTAACATGGCTGATGCATTACAGACCTGCCCTTTTTCCTTCCAGGAAAAATATCTGACTAAGGCTGTGCGGGAACCAGCCTTCCGGTATAACCCGGCCTCCCGGATGGGCCAGAACGTTCATGCAACCTTGGATATTTTCTACCGGCGAGGCGGGTGCCTTAACCTTTCAGAAATGGATTTACTTGACCTGCTCAACCAGAAGTGGGACAGTGACGGTTTTTCTTCAATTGAGGAAGAACTGGCCTATAAGCAGGAAGCAAGCCGTCTGGTGCGTAACTACTACACCAACTCAATTCACGAACCGACCTGCCAGCTGCGCACTACCGA
>JAYSYV010000884.1:0-1328 GCA_043727245.1 Chloroflexota bacterium
CGGCTTTGCCACACGCGCCATTCACGCCGGGCAGGCTCCCGACCCCACTACCGGGTCGGTCACGGTCCCAATCTACCAGACTTCGACTTACGCCCAGGAGAAAGTTGGGCAGCACAAGGGCTATGAGTATTCCCGGACCCATAACCCGACCCGGACGGCCCTGGAAGAATGTATCGCTTCGCTGGAAGGCGGGCCGGATACTTATGGGCTGGGTTTTGCCAGCGGTATGGCTGCTATCAACAACCTGATGTACCTGGCTCGGCCCGGCGATCATGTAGTTCTGAGTGATGATGTCTACGGTGGGACTTTCCGGCTCTTTGATAAAGTCCTGACCAATTACGGCATCGAGTACAGCCTGGCTAACCTGACAGATCTGGAAAAAGCTGCCGGGAAATTTCGCACGACCACCCGGTTTGTGTGGCTGGAAACTCCGACCAATCCCTGGCTGAAAATAATTGATATCCGCCAGGTGGCCGAGATGACCCACAACTACGGGGCCAAGTTGGTGGTGGATAACACTTTTGGCTCGCCTTATCTCCAGCGGCCTTTAGAGTTGGGAGCAGACGTGGTGGTCCACAGTTCTACCAAGTATTTAGGTGGGCATAGTGACGTGGTGGGCGGTTTGCTGGTGACTAAAGACCGCGATTTGCGTGACCGAGTAGCTTTTCACCAGAATGCCACCGGGGCAGTACCGGGTCCGTTCGATAGTTGGCTGGTTTTGCGAGGTTTGAAAACTTTGCCGATTCGGATGCGGGCGCACGGCGAAAATGCCCTGGCTGTCGCCAAATTCCTGGCCGAACATCCCAAAGTCGAGCAGGTGATTTACCCCGGCCTGCCCAGCCACCCTCAGCATGAACTGGCGAAACAGCAGATGGACGGTTTCGGCGGAATGGTTTCTTTTATCCACAAAGATGGTCAAGAAGCAGCCCTGGAAATGGTTTCTCGGACCAAAATCTTCACCCTGGCCGAAAGCCTGGGCGGAGTCGAGTCGCTGATTGAACATCCCGGCGCGATGACTCACGCCAGTCTTGCCGGTAGCCCAATCGAAATGAATCCCGGCCTGGTCCGCCTTTCGGTGGGCATCGAAACTATCACTGACCTGATTGAGGATTTAGAACATGCTTTAGCCTAACCGACAAAGCCGTTCCTTACCTGAAATGGGCGGTTTTGTAATTCCCATAAGCTCAAAATAAACCATTGTTGCAATAATATCCCTATAAATACCTGGTTAATGAGCCAGGTATTGCTTTGTGTATCCCCGGAACTGCTTGCTTAATCAGCTTTCCTAATAAGATATTTAATCCGGTACTGTACTATACTGGTAGCAC
>JAYSYV010000885.1:0-4368 GCA_043727245.1 Chloroflexota bacterium
GCCCCTATAAAGCCGCTGCAACCGTCTGGCCCACTCAAACCGCGTTTGCCGCTCTTGCGGGTGCTGGGGCAGATGGCTAACACTTATCTGGTCGCGGAAGGGCCGGATGGCATGTACCTGATTGACCAGCACGCCGCCCACGAGCGCATCCTCTACGAGCGGTTTCAGGCTCGTCTGGCCGGGCGCGACCTGGATAGCCAGCTTTTGCTCGAACCGCTTTTACTCGACCTTACCGCCAATCAACGTCTCTGGCTGCAAGATGCCGAAAAGAAGGCTGAACTGGCCGCTTTGGGCTTCAGGATAGAGGCCGCAGATGACAACGCTTTCTGGCTGAAAGCGCTACCGGCGACCTTGCTAGGGCGCGATATTAAACTAAGCCTGGCTGAAATCCTGGACGAAGCCGAAGGCATCCGGGACGGCGGTTGTCACCCGACCTTTAGCGAAGCTGCCGAAGGCTTGCAGGTGGATGTTCCCAGGTCCTGGCGAAATAAATTGGCGGCTAGCCTGGCCTGTCACAGTTCGGTGCGGGCCGGACAGGTTTTGACCAACGAGGAAATGCGCCAACTTATCACCCAACTGGAACGCACCACTCACCCGAACGCTTGCGCTCATGGCCGCCCTACCCTGATGCACTTGAGCCAGGGCCAGCTTGAACGCGGGTTTGGCCGGAAATAACTTTAGCCTGCGGTAATATTTAATGAGGTAAAAATTTTATGAAGCGTGAAGTGCGCTTTTTCCACTGCAACGAACGCGAAGAAGTAATTGAAATCGAAAGTTACTTTGAAGAAAACGGCGTAATAATTAGTGTCAAAGAATCTAGCCCCGGCCACCAGCAACCTTTTCCCACCCTGAAAGGTCAGCTTGAACAGGCCGGGTGGCAGGTCGAACTGGCCGGGACCACTCGCATGGGCCACTCCCCGGTTCAGACCAACAGCTATGTGGCCCGCCGAGCGGCGGTATAGCTTTTGAACTATTTGGAATATAAACCGCTGCTTTACTTTTCCCATACCTTAAATTAAAATATTCCAAATATCCTGCGACAAAAGCCTTCCAACAGGGCTTTTCGTAAGGCAAAAACTTATTCTCATTTATAAAATCAGTCAGGTGAACTAAATGCCACTTTCGCTAGAGCCGCAAATTTTGCAGGAATGGTTGGCCCCATTTAACCTGACCCTGGAAAATTTGACCCTGTTGCCCCACTCCTTACAGGCCGAGCTACTCGGTTTCTTGCTGCCCAATGAAGAAACCGAGTTAGATGAAAGAACTCAGGTTGGTCTGAACCTGTTAGGCTGGGCAGTCGGCACAAAAGCCTTACAGGAGGAACCGTCTAAAAAGCTTTTGCGGGTCTTGTTGCGGCTGTTTTTGACGGTGGACGAACTCGGCCCGGCGGCTTATATTTTCTTCAATCTCTGGCCCGACCCCGAACCGGCCAGGGTGACTTATTTTAGCGAACTGGTCCAGCTTAATTTAGCTCAACACAAGCTGGAAGCCGCCTTGCAAGCCCTGGCCGAAATGCAGGAACTTTATGCGGGCCGCTATACCACTTTTATTACCGAAGCGGAAATTTGCCTTTACCAGGGAGAGTTTGAAGCGGCCCGCACCGCCTATCTCAAAGGGCTGGAAACAAGCCCGCTCAGTCACCGGCTTATTTTGAACCTGGCGGCGGTAGCCTGTAAGCAAGACCAATTCGAGGAGACTGCTGCCAGGCTGGACCAAATGGAGCAACTTTTAGAACCTGGGAAAGTTTCTCCTATCAAAGCCGCCCGTTTATGGCAAAAACTTGGAAACGCTGACCGGGCTGCCCAGATAACCGAAGCTTACAATCTTCATAAGCAGCAAAGACAGGTCCAGCTTTGCCAGGAAATTCAGGAACTTACCTTAGCCGAGCAAGCAGAGTCTTACCCACTTGCTTCCGATCAAACCGGCCTGGCCGGGCAAAACCCTGACCTTCAACCGCGACCTGATAACGAGGCTTTAGCTCTTAGCTTGATTCCTGAGTTAGCCCGGCCCGGTGAAAGTTTGCCGGAAGCTGTTTTCCAGGTGCTTAGAGATATTTTTGGTCATGAAGAGTTTCGACCGGGCCAGGAACAGGTTATTGCCAATATCCTGGCTGGACACGATACCCTGGCGGTCCTACCGACCGGGGCCGGTAAGTCGCTTTGTTACCAGCTACCGGCCCTTCTTCTGCCGCGCCCGGTGCTGGTGCTTTCTCCGCTGATTTCCCTGATGAAAGACCAGTTTGATAAATTGCCGCCCGCTCTTAAAAAGCACACTTTGATAATTAATAGTTCCCTCGAACCGGCTGAAGCGGTTCGCCGGTTGCGCGAGTTGGCCCGGCCCGATAGTTCTATCCGGCTGGTCTATGCCGCCCCCGAACGCTTACGCCAGGCCACTTTTGTTAAAGCTTTGACCAGGGGTGGGCTGGGTCTGATTGTGGTGGATGAAGCTCACTGCGTGACCATGTGGGGTAACGATTTCAGGCCGGATTACCTTTTTATTCGCCGGGCCTTGACCGGGTTGGATACGCCGCTCCTGGCCGTAACGGCTACGGCTACGCCCCAGGTCGCCGGGGAAATTACCCGCGAACTTGGTCGCGATTTTAAGCTGGTGCGCGGCAGCGTTTTTCGCTCTAACCTGAGTTTCAGTGTCGAAAAAGTTTCTGCTACAATGGAGCCGCGCCTGGAAAAAGTGGCTGAAATAGCTAAAACTCTGCCCGGTAGCGGGATAATTTATGCTCGCAGCCGTGAGAAATGTGAGCAAGTCGCGGCGGCCTTGAGGCAGCAAGGCGTTAAAGCCCGCCATTATCACGCCGGAATGGATAACGATACCCGGCAGCAAGCCCAGGAAAGCTGGACTTCCGGCCAGACCAGGGTGATTGTGGCAACCATTGCCTTTGGAATGGGTATTGATAAGCCGGACGTGCGCTATATTATCCATTTTAACCCGGCTACCTCGCTTGAAAATTATATGCAGGAAGCCGGACGAGCCGGACGCGATGGTTTGCCCGCCCACTGTATTCTGCTTTATTCGTCGAGTGATAAAGGCAATCTCACTCGCTGGCTGCGTGAGGAACGCGAACAACTTGACCTGGAAACTTTGCGAGCGGTTTACAAGATAATTGCCCGCCGCCTGGGTCGCGAACGGCGCGGCATTATTTCGCTGGATGAAATCCTGGCCGGGTCTTATGCCACTTTCCCGCCGCCCGATGAAACAGTGGTCCGGGTGGCCTTATCTCTGCTGGAAAGGGCCGGATTACTGGAACGCGGCTTTGACCTGCCGTTGTCGGCCCAACTTTCCCTGCCGCTGCTGGCCCCGGCCTCGCCCTTTCCGCCGGAAGTAATCGAACTTTCCCGCCTGGTTGGCCTGGATAGCGATAGGCCGGTACAACTTGACCTGGTTTCAGTGGCGGGCCAGTTAAATTTTAACCCAATTGAGTTGGATGACCGGCTGTTAGACTGGCACGAGGCAGGCTTTGTAAACTACCAGCCGGGCCGCCGCCAGATTTACCTGGAATTAAAGGATGCCGGAAACGAGGCCCGCTCCCGCTTAGAAGAACTGCTGACCCGCCGCCAGGCTGAGGCCGAACACCGCCTGGACCAACTGGAAAGCTACTTTAAAGCGCCAGTTTGCCGCCAGATGCTGCTGGCTCGTCACTTCGGGGAGAAGCTAAGCCAACGTTGCGGAACTTGCGACAATTGCACCAGCAGTAAAACCGTTAATTTATCAGATAGACTATCTCTGGGACCGGCCATGAAACAGCCAGTTCGGGCTATAAATCAGCCGCCTAAAATGGCCGATGATGAATCTACCGGCCTTATCCTGGGCAGTCTGAACTATATTACCGGCGGAGAAGGCCAGCTTGGACGAAGCGGCCTGGTCAATTTGTTGATGGGCCGAAAGACTGCTCTTGGAACCAGGGCCAACAATCCCTTCAAAGGTAAATTCGAGACTTTGCGGGTCAAAGATGTCGAAGCCCTGGTGGAAAGCCTGGTAGTGGCCGGTTTGATTGAAGAACACCCCGCCCAGATGACTTCTGGCCGGACCTATCGGGCTATCCGGGTAAGCGAAAAGGGTCAGCTATGCCTGGAAGCTAATCCACCTGACCTCCCCTGATATTTTATTTTTTCAAATCCAGGTTTGCACCTGCCCGGTTCAGATGTTAGAATACGGCGAATTTGGATGATTATTTTAAGGAGGCATAGGCTTGTTACATGGGCTTGAAACTCAACTAATTGAGTTTTTGAAAATGTTCTACGAAAATGTCGGCTGGTGGGGCGTTTTGTTGATGATGGCGATTGAGAGCATGATGATTCCGCTGCCAAGCGAAATCGTGATGCCGCTGGCCGGGTGGCTGCTCATTCACGAGGT
>JAYSYV010000886.1:0-13159 GCA_043727245.1 Chloroflexota bacterium
TCTTTATACTGCGAATCATAATATGATTTGACGGCTGCCGGGTCATCTTTAACCGCGTAAGTAGCCAGGTTAGCCTCTTTAATGCCCTTTAGCCCTTCTTTAAAGGAATTCTGGGTAGCAGGGTCTACGGAGATGGTCCGCGCCCCGGCGTAAGGGGTTATGTCCTGGACGGTATCTCCACAGGCGCTCAGCAACAGGGAAGCTACCAGCAGCAGCGGCACTAGAAAGCCGGAACGAAAGATTTTCGACATAATTCTTTATTCTTTCTAAAAAAATTTTACACAGTTAATTCCGAAAGCGCCCGCATCCGTTCGACCACCAGCGGTAGTCGTTCCAGGACATACTCCACCTCGACCTCGGTGGTGCTTTTACCCAGGGTCAGCCGCAAGGTTCCCAGGGCCAGTTCTGGGCCGCCACCGATAGCCTGGATGACGTGGCTGGGTTTGATAGCTCCCACGTTACAGGCCGAGCCGTTACTGGCGGCAATCCCCTGCAAATCCAACGCCTGTAAGATACCTTCCTCCTGAATACCTTCAAAAGAAAGATTGATATTGTTCGGTAAGCGTTTGTCCGGCGCATAAATGCCGTTAAGAATAACGCCCGGAATGCGCTCTTTGATAGCTTCCAGCAGCCGGTCGCGCAAAATGCGAGTGTGTTTTACATATCCCACTCGGTTGGTTTCGGCCAGAGTCAGGGCTTTAGCCGTGCCGACGATATAAGGCACGTTCTCGGTCCCGGCCCGGCGCTTTTTCTCCTGACTGCCACCCTGTTGCTGCCATAAAATTCGCTTTTCCAGGCCCGACCGGACGTAAAAAACGCCTACTCCCTTAGGCCCGTAAAATTTGTGGGCCGAAAGCGAAAGCAAATCCACGCCGAGCGTCTGGACATCCAGCGAAAGCATCCCGGCGGCTTGAACCGCATCGGTATGCAAGATGATGCCATGTTCGCGGGTAATTCTGGAAATTTCGGCCAGCGGCTGAATCGTTCCAATTTCGTTATTGGCATACATAATACTGACCAGGCAGGTCTGACCCGGCCTTATGGCTTTTCGCACCTCTTGCGGGTCCACCAATCCGTCCCGGTTGACCGGCAAAAAAGTTGTTTCAATGCCAAATTGTTCAAGGTACTCGGCGGCGTGCAGGATGGCGTGATGCTCGAAAGCCGAGGTAATGATGTGGTTGCCCTGGCCTTTTAGTTTGGCCTGGAGGGCTACACCTTTGAGAGCTAAATTATCACCTTCAGTGCCGCCGCTATTGAAGATAATTTCGGATGGGCGGCAGTTCAGGACACTCGCCACCTGTTCGCGGGCGGTTTCCATCACGCCGTTAGCGGCCCGGCCCTGTTCGTAAAGGCTGCTGGGATTGCCCCAGAACCGGGTAAAAGCCGGGAGCATAGCCTCCACAACCGCCGGGTCAACCGGTGTAGTGGCTGCATGGTCCAGGTAAATGTGTCTCTTCTCGTCAGGTAACATTGGTAATGCTCGCTTTTGTCAGTAGTCAGTGAAATGCTGCTACTATTGGTTTTCTATGCTTGTCAATTGAAATAGATTCGTTCTTAATCCAGGCTCCGGCCCAGACGAGATGCAGGATTAATTATAACATAGCGCCTGGGGGTTTGAAATTACCTTTTACCATTGCCCTAATTTATTGACCACTTTGCTTTGCGGCTTTTTCGAGGGCTGCTTCGAGAATCTGATGGCGCAGAGTCAGGGTTAAATCCCCCCTGGTTTTCTCCAGTACCCCTCGTACCAGGTCGGTTGAGCGGCGCAATCCGCCGGTCAGGGCATCAGGATAGTCAATTGTTACCAGGTAGCTGTAAACCTCGTCCATGCGGTCGAGTAGTTCTTCGGAGCGAGCGCTCGACTCCTTGCCGTGGCGCAGCATATCTAAAATGTAGCGGCGCAGTTCGCTGGCGGCTTCGGCCAGGCCGTTGAGGTAAGGGGCATCTTCAACGCCCAGGTCTTCCGGTGCGGGCAAAGTTTCATTCTGGACCAGGGCATAAGTCAGGCGGGCTTCAGTGTATTCTTTCTGCGCGTCCTGGACGTACCCGGCCCAGTAGAGGTCTTGATAGCTGGCTAAAACTTGCTTGATGGTCGCCAGGCGTTCCCGGCCCTGTTCCAACAATTTTTGGGCCTGTTCAAATTCCTTGCGGTGAATGGCCCGGATGGAGTTAGCGGCGTGCCGGATAACCTGGCGTGATTCGGATAGAGCCTGTTCGCGGGCGGCGTTTTTTGTCTCTATGCGGGCGACAATCCGGCTGATGGTCGTTTCCAGGGACGTTCCTTCATTCTGGCTCATTTTTGTTCCTTTTAATCTATCTTTTTAATCTATCTTTCTATTGTCTGGTAGAGGCCACCCGGTACAGGGCGCGGGCGGTTTCGACTATCTCAGCGTAGCCTATTAGACCTTCGCGCCAGCGGATAGGGATGCCCTCCAGGCCGTGATAAGCTCCGGCCAATGCCCCGGTCATGGCTCCGATGGTATCGGTATCGCCTCCGGCGTTGACCGCTATCAGGAGGGCTTCTTCAAAACTATTCTTGCGGGCGGCGAAAGCGTAAAAAGCTGCGGCCAGCGACTCGGGCGCGTACCCGGTCGTGCCGCAGCGTTCCAGGTTGTTCAGGTCAATTCGGAAGAAATCAACTGATAAATCGTTGGCTTCCACGTTATCCACCAGGGTCTGGCGTTCCTCGATATAATCCTGAGCCACCAATAATTTCTGGCGCAGTGGATTACTGACCAGCGTCAAGCCCAGGTAGCCCGGTTGGAGAGTATCCAGAGCCGCCGCCATCAGGTCTTCCGGCATAATTTCGTGGCGGCAAAGTAAGCGCACCGCTTCGGCCAGACCTACCCCGGCCCCGACCGCTACGGGATGGTTGTGGGTGAGGCGAGCCGCTTTCTCACAATCGGCCAGGAAAAGCTTCCGGCTGAAAGTTCCCAGGGCATGCAAAAGGCCCAGGGGCGCTATTCGCATGGCAGCCCCATTTCCGGCGGCTCTCTCCCCGGCCAGTCCGCCCTGGTAATCGCCGTTAGCGCGGGCCTGCCGGAGCGAGTCAAAAGTGGTCCGGCCCATGTGAGCGGCCAGCGGCGTATCCAATAGCTTTATAAATCGCGGCCCGAAATCGGCAGGATCCACTCTACCGCCGGTATCCACGATACTTTCGGCATGGAGCAAAGCCATCCGGGTATCTTCGGTCGAGGAACCGGGCGCTAAATTCTCTACAGTGTATCCCTCGTGTCCGGCGACCAGGACCATGCTATCTCTGGGCAAGTAATCCTTGACCGTGCTGCCATATTGTTCCGCGATTTCCTGGCGGCTTTTGTATTCCAACGGGCTGCCCAGCGCGTCACCGATTGCCAGTCCTACCAGGCAACCCAGAAAACGGTCTTCCCACTCCGGTTGTTCGGGCATAGTTACTTCCCCCATCTACTTTCTTACCAGGCCTTGAGCGCGATAATAATGTGAGCTTCGCCCTGGTCGTCTTCGGCGGTTTCATCGCGCCGGACCAGGCCCGCTTCGGCCAGCGGCAGGTTGAAAGCTCCGGCTTTCTGGCGACTATTTCCGCGACCACCCCAGACACCCACCAGGCGGTATAGCCGAATGAGAAAGCGGCTGGACTGGTTATAGGGTTTGAGGATGGCGGTATCCACGATAACCAGGCGGCCCCCCGGATAAAGCACCCGCTGGATTTCGGTTAAGCTTTCCAGACTCATAATATAGCCGGTCGGAAAGGTGCTGACAACCGTTTCAAAACTGTTGTCGGGAAAGGGCAAATGTTGAACTTTAGCCTGGACCAGCCGGGCTTTGAACCCGGCCAGCTCCAGTTTTTTACGGGCCTGTTTCAACATGGCCGGGGAAGGGTCCAGGCCGTAAGCTTTGTAATTTCGCTCTAGCAACACTTTTAAGAGCGACCCGGTTCCGCAACCAATTTCCAGCACTCGTTTACCCTGCAAGCGGGGCAAAACGGCCTGCTGCCACTTGGTCCACTGGCCCAGGAACCCGTAATGGCTGATTTTGTCGTAGAGAGGTGCTAGCGGATAATAGAGCGACTGAAAGACCAGCAACCAGAAGTTTCTAATCAGTTTTCCTAAAATCTTTTGCACTTATGTTCTCCGGTCTTAAATCAAAAAGCGGGCAGCTTTAATTGCCCGCTTATAAGCCTGGTTGAAACTACCAGTTATCTTCGGTATAGCGTTCTTCTTGCCACGGGTCAGCATGGTTATTGTAACCGTTTCTTTCCCAGAAGCCCAATTTGTCCTGAGCCAGAAATTCAATGCCGCGAATCCACTTGGCACTTTTCCAGAAATACTTCTTTGGAATGACCAACCGCAGCGGCCAGCCGTGGTCTTTTTCCAGGGGTTTGCCGCCAAAGCTGTGCGCGAAAATGCTCTGCTCGTCCAGGAAGACTTCCAGCGGCACGTTAGCGGTAAAGCCGTACTCGGCGTGGGCGATAACAAACTTGGACTGCGGTTTTAAACCGACATGCTTCATGAGGTCGGTGGCGAGGACACCTTCCCAGGTCGTATCCAGTTTGCTCCAGCGGGTCACGCAGTGAATATCCATTGTCACCTGGCTCTGTGGCAACTTCATAAACTCATCCCAGGTGAACCGGACCGGCTCGTCTACCAGTCCAAAAACTTTAAAATCCCATTTTTCCAGGTCTATATGAGGGACCGGACCGTAATGCAATACTGGAAAGCGTTCGGTCAAGGATTGGCCCGGTGGAATGCGGTTGGCGATGGCCGGGTCTAATTTTTTGCCAAATAAAGACATAATTTATATTTCCTCCCAACTTCAAAAGGTTTGAGCATTTTAATGAGTGAAAGCTTTTTTGATAAATAGGTAATCATCATTGACCGATAAAGAAAGCTAACCAGTTCTGCCAGTTGGATTTAGGTTTTTGGGGCGCGGTCGGGTTGGTGACAGCGCCGGTTTGGGGGCTAGCTGTGTCGGCGGGTTGTCTGGCAACGGCGACCCGTCCGCCCGGTTGGACAGCCAGCACTACGGTTTCGCCCGGTTTTACCATATTTAGGGCTTCACGGGCCACTTTCTCGACATACAACAAATAGCCCTTCCCTTTGTAAAAGTCCAGGTGTTCCTGAAGCAGGTCGGTATTTTCCTGGGATAAAGCCAACTTTTGCCTGGTATCGTTGTATTTGGCTTGCATAGATTGAATTTGCAGAGATTGATACAGAAAAAGAGCCATAAAGACCAGTAATCCAACTATTACCAGGGCTATCATCAAGTGTGCTGATAGCTTTTGGGCTGCTTCCCGCACTATCTTTAATCGTACTGCCATTAAACCTTCGCCTTTGCCTGCTAACTTTTGTAAGGTCCATCCTTACAAAAAGATTTTACGGGTTGGTGACAATAGAGTCAACGTCTAAAAATTACAACTTTATAAACGTTATACGTTTCACGGCCTGTGGTAAACCTGGTCCGGTTCCAGGTCGGCCAATAACTGGTAAAGCCGGTCGGCCTGGGCAGGGCGGCGGGTGGCATCGTAGGCCAGGGCCAGGCGGTACATTGTCTGAAGCCAGTAAGGCCGTAATTCCAGAGCTTTTTCCAGCAAAGGAGCCGCCTTGTCATAATAGCCGCACAAACTATAGGCCAGACCGGCGGCATACCAGCTTTCGGGGTCGGCGGCCAGGCTCCTGGTCGCTTCCAGGCCACTATCCACGCCTCGCAAGCAGGGGTCAAAAGCAATCTCGGAATAATAATGCGAAAGGGCCGCTCCCGGATTCAACCCAGCCACCGGCTTTTTCGCGTTAAGCTCGACCGCCTTTTTATAGGCTTGCTGGGCCTGCTGGTAATCGTGCCGGGCGATGTAGTAATGCGCCAGTGTTACCTGCAAGGTGGCATCATCCGGCTTTTCGGCGGTCAGGCTTTCCAGCAAGACGCGAGCCTGTTCGACTTGCTGCCTGTAAGTTTCGGTTTGTTCGCCCTGTAATTGCAGAGTTGGCAACTGGTCAATAATCAGTTCGGCCAGGCTCTGACGGGCTAACCGGTTGGCCGGAGCCTGGGCCAGGGCCGCGTTCAGGGTGGTGCGAGCTTTGTCCACCCGGCCCGTCCGCCAGTAGACAATTCCCAGATATGCCCTGGCATCGGTGTAGGTCGGCGCAATCTGTAAGACCTGGGCCAGTTGTTCCTCGGCGGCGGGGTATTCTTCGGCTACCAGATAAGCATAGGCCAGCCGCGCCCGTTTAGCGCCTTCCACTTTCTCGGCGGCGGCCAGCGGTAACTGTTCCACCAGGGATTTTGCTCTGGCGGCGGTCTGTTGCAGGTCGGTTTGCAAAGGCGCGTTATCCCACTGGCTGCCGGGCAAGCTGGCGTTCAGGGCTTGTTGCAAAGGCTTCAGGGCATCATCAAAGCGCAAATCACGCGCCAATAGCAGTCCATACAGGTAAAGAGCCTGTTGTTGTTCGGAGGCTTCCAGTCCCTTCGGCCCGGCCAGGGCGGCGTAAAGCAGCCGGGAAGCTTCGGCGTACTGGCCCTGCCGGAAGCGCAAAGCTCCCAGCGCGACCTGGACTTTTGGCTGGACCTGTTTGGCGGCAAGGTCGCTCCGGCTGATTACCAGATTCCAACTTGCTGCCGCCGAATCGGCCTGGCCGCTACCCAACTGGACCTGACCGACCCAGA
Source organism: Chloroflexota bacterium (assembly GCA_043727245.1). GTDB lineage: Bacteria > Chloroflexota > Chloroflexia > Chloroheliales > Chloroheliaceae > 54-19. The sequence continues at coordinate 6,637 of JAYSYV010000886.1, forward strand.
AATAAAGCCGGGGGTCGTTGGGGGCGGCTCGCAGCAATTCGTTGAGATAGGCGCTGGCGGCGGGCCACTGGTGCAAGGCTATCAGGTTTTGGGCCAGTAGAAGCCTGGTTTCAGAGTTTGCCGGGCTGGCCCGTAAGTCCTGGCGCAGTTCCCCGGCAGCGGCGGTATAGTGGCCGCTGTTATAAAGCTGGCGGCCTATTTCCAGCGGCGAAAGCGGTGGGTGATAGTACAACAGTAAATGGCCCAGTTCGAGCATCACCAGCAGTAGCATCACCAGCAAAGCTACACCCGGAACCGACCATTTCCGGCGGCTTTCCAGCCAATCAAAGGCTTTGCCAAAGCCGCTAACCCTCTGCCAGACCAGCAATCCATTCCCCCGCATTATCCATCGTCCAAAATCGGCCCGGCCAATAAGCGGCCAGGATTTGGTTTTCAAATTTTTGACATGTGGCGAATTGTCGGGCGATTGTGGCGCTTGTTCCATAATTTGACGGGCTTGCTGCTGGCAAGATTTAACGTGAATAGAATTGAGAAATCAGAGTTGCGAAAGGGAGTCCCAGACCGGATTTACAGATATGCCTGATCATATTTTAACATATTATGTCAATTGTTTTCCGGTATACTAAGGGCTTTGTGGTAAAGCTTTAAGTGCTGGCGAGCAATTTGTAACTGGGTGTAGTTTTGAGTGACTCGTTCCAGACCTTCAGCGGCCAGTTCTTTTCGCAGGGGTGTGCTGTCGGCCAGTTTTTGGAGGTGGGCGGCCAGGGCCAGAACGTCACCTTCCGGGAAAACCAGCCCGGCCTCACCGATGACATGGGGGATTTCACCGCTATCGCTACCGACTACCGGAACCTGACAGGCCATAGACTCTATCAGCACCCGGCCAAATTGCTCTTTCCAGTTGGCGGTTGTCCGCGAAGGCAGCACAAAAACGTCCAGCCCGCTCATATATGCCGCTACTTCGGTGCTGGGGACCATCGGCACGAAAGAAACGCGCTTGGTTAGTTTTAGCCGTTCGACCTGGGCTTCCAGATCCGGCTGAACGGCTCCTTTGCCAATAAATACCAGCCGCCAGTCGCCTTTCAGGTGCGCGCAGGCTTCCACCAGCGTGTCCAGCCCCTTTTCCGCCACCAGACGGCCAAAGTAGCCGATAGTAAAGGTATCCGGCTGGGCGAACCCGGCGGGCGGGTCGGTCCGGTGGGTTACGGACAGGTCCACCCCGAATTGTGGACAAATATCAAGCGGTTTCTCAAAACCCCGGCGGCGCAAAATATCGAAAGCTTCCTGGTTACAGGCCAGGGCGGCGTTGGCATGTTTAAAGTTGTACTTTTCAAACAGACTGAAAGGCGGCGGGTAATTCCGAAAAATATTGGCGTAGTTGTAAAATACCGAAGCTGCCCCGTAGCGTTCGGCCAGCCAGATGCCTTCAAAAGTGGCAAGGTTAAAGGATTCGTCGTCGGCGTGGAGCAGGTCGGGCCGGTGCTGTTTGACCAACTTTCCTAATCCTGGGTAAAAATGGGTATGGTGATGGCCGTTGAGCCACATGGGGCTGACGATTAGCTCATAACCCTGGGTGAACTTTTTCTCCAGGTGGGTACGTCCGACCCTGACTTCATCCCAGTAGGACGGCACGACCACGGTTAATTTTTCCACTCCCGGCAAAGCGGCCAGTTCTTCCAGCTTGCGCTGCTGAACGCCCGCGACCAGGGCTTTTGAAAACATCAGGATCTTCATAGTTTAGCTAAATGAGTTTATCTTCGGTTGCCACGGGTCATAATGCATTCCGCTGCGTGGTAGAGTTGCAGAGTGCGTTCGGCGGTCTTTTGCCAGCTAAATTTAGTGGCCTGAATTGGCCCGGCCTCGGCCAGTTCGGCCCGTTTAGCAGGGTCAGCGGCCAGTTCCACAATAGCCTCGGTCCAATCGCTGACTCGCTCCGGCCCGACCAACCGGGCGGCCTGGCCCATCAATTCGGGTAGGCTGCTGGCATCCGAGCAGATAGTCGGGATGCCGCAAGCCAGCGCGTCCAGTGGGTCCAGGCCAAAGCCTTCATAGCGCGAAGGAAATACGAACAGGTCGGCGGCCCGGTACAGTCCTAACTTATCGCCCTCGTCCACCCGGCCCATGAATTTTACTCGCTGACTGTCTTGAATGGGCAAAACGCGCCGGGTTACTTCGGTCAGGTCTGGGTACATGGCCGCATTGGCCGAGTGGGCTTTACCGGCGATAGCCAGTACCCAGGGACGATGATCGTCGCTGGTTTGCTCGATTTCTTTCAGGCGGGGTAGCGCCCTGGCAAAAGCTTCGATTAAAAGCGGCATATTCTTGCGCCGGTCGAAGCCGCCGATATAAAAGATAACTCGTTCATTTCCGGTCAGGCCGTATTTTATTAAAAGTTCACGGCGCGTTTCTTCCGGCACAAAGCCCGGCCGGTAGCGTTCGTCAGTGCCGAGGTAGACCGTTTCGACTTTATCTTCAGGTAATTTCAAAATGCGCAAAATATCTTGCCGGGAATATTCCGAGTCGGCCAGAATAAGGGTAGCCTGACGAGCGGCCCGGCTGACCACTTTGAAGTAAGCTTTCAGGGGCAACGAGGGCGCATATTCGGGCAGCATCAGGGGAATCAGGTCATGAATGGTTATGATGGTGGCGCAGGGCGATGGCGGCTGCTTGAGCGAAGCCGCGAAATAGGGCCAATGAATGACATCGTAGGCGTGGCCGGTTTTATGGGCGGAAGCAGCTAAATCGGGCAACCCCGTCTGTTCCCACCAGAGCTTGACAGCGTTTTCGCCACCTTTGAGGAGTATCGGTGGTACAGTCGCCAGTTGTTTCAGGTCGTTAGGGACATCGGAAAGCGGGACACCCGGCTCGAAACCGAGCAAAGTATATTCAACCTGTTCGTCAGTCGGTTCGGTCTGATTCAGGGGAAACAGATTTTGCCATAACTGGCGCGTATACTGGCCGCTGCCGGTATTTTCCTGCGGCCAGAACATTCCATTGATTGCTACACGCAAGCGACGAACTAACCTTCCAGACTAACCCTGGCGGGCATCTACCAGAATAAAACCCAAATCTTGTGGGCTTTGAATTGCCGCTTTAGTGGTCGGAGCAGGAGTAGTTTTGATTGGCTCCTGCGGGGCATTCCCTGACCGGACCCATGTAACCATAATCAAGACAATACTTAACAGAACCGAACCCACTATCCCACCCAGTAACACATAACCAAATGGTTTTGACACGCTGCTGGCTCCTCTCTCCTCGTTAAGAGCTGTGCTTGCTTTTAAAAGTGGCCTCTCGGCCCCAGTTTGTGAACATCGTAATTATAGCATACTTCAGGGTTTGGCGGGTCAAAACCCTATCATATTAAAACGGCTGTTGCTATAATAATCCCAACGGCCTTTTCGGTGCAAATATCATTTGTAAAAAACAGGAGTAAATATGCAGGAATATCTTAAATCAACTGAGAAGAAGGAAAATTAATGACAGAAGTGGCGAATAAGAGTGGTCTACAGGATTTAATCCAGAAATACATGCAGGCTTATTTTGAAGCTAATCCCGTAACCGCGTCAAGCTGGTTGGGTCTGCACCAGTATGATGCCCGGCTGCCTGATTTGAGCCAGGCAAGTTTCGCCCGGCGAATAGCTCATTTGAGAGATTTGGAAAGCCGGGTCGGGCAACTGCCTGCCGCCGATACGGATGGCGATAAAGAAAGCCGCTTCGACCGGGACTTGCTGGTGCGGTCCATCCAGGAGGAATTATTTCACCTGGAGGACTTGCGCGACCACGAAACCAACCCGATGTTTTATGCTAATCTGCTGGACGTTAGTTGCTATATCAAGCGAGATTATGCGCCCCTGACCGAACGGCTGGAAGCCCTGGTGCGCCACCTGGTCCAGGTTCCGGCGGCCCTGGAAGCGGGCAAGGCCACCCTGGAAAAGGCCCTGCCGAAGCCGGTCCTGGAAACCGCCCTGATTATGTACGAAGGCTTGATTACTTATTACGAACAGGATGTAGCGGCCACTTTTGCGAAAGCCAACTCGCCCGAACTGACCGCCCGGTTCGATCAGGCTCGCGAAACGGCGGTTGCGGCACTGCGCGAGTTTATCCAGCTCTTGAAGACCAGATTACCCCAGGCTCATTTCAACTTTGCTATAGGAGCCGAGAAATATCGCAAGATGCTGGCGACCGGCGAGATGGTTGATTTGCCGGTCGAAAAAGTGCTGGAAGTGGGCGAGCGCAACCTGGCCGATAATCTGCGCCAGATGCGCGAGGTCTGCGAGAAAATCCGGCCCGGCAGTTCGGTCCAGGAGATAATGCAGGAGGTTGGCAAGCACCACCCTACAGCGGAAAGCCTCGTGTCGGATACCCGCGATAAGCTGGAAGAAGTCCGCCAGTTCTTGATTGACCACAAAATTGTCACGGTTCCGAGCGAGGTGCGCTGTCAGGTCCAGGAAACGCCCCCCTTTATGCGCTGGGCTTTTGCCTTTATGGACCCGCCCGGTCCTTTCGAGACCGTGGCGACCGAGGCTTTTTACTACCTGACACCGGTCGAACCGGAATGGACCGAGCAGCGAAAAGAAGAATGGCTGACCAAGTTTGACTATTACACCTTGCAGGACGTGAGCGTCCACGAAGCTTATCCCGGCCATTACCTGCATTTTCTGCATACCCAGTTAGTGCCACAGCCCTTCCGCAAGATGATCGGCGCTTATTCCTTCGTGGAAGGTTATGCCCATTATACCGAGCAGATGATGCTGGAAGAAGGCTATGCCTCCGAAGATTTGCGTTATAAAGTGGGTCAGTTGGTAGAGGCGCTCCTACGTAATTCACGTTACGTGGTGGCGATTAAAATGCACACTCAGGGTATGAGTGTCGATGAGGCGACCCGCTTTTTGATGGAAAACGCTTTTATGGAGGAAACTCCGGCCCGCAGCGAAGCAGTGCGCGGCACTTTCGATCCCGGCTACCTGAACTATACCCTGGGCAAGCTCTTAATCCTCAAGCTGCGCGAAGATTACAAAGCCGAGCAGGGCGACAAGTTTAATTTGCAGGAGTTCCACGACCGCTTACTGGCTTACGGCGCACCGCCGCTCCCACTCCTGCGGACGATGCTTTTAGAGCGGGATAACGGCGAAATTTTATAGTGAGAGCAGCCAAAGAACCTGGTACGGCTCGATTTCCAGGTTTAATTGGCCGGTTTCGTCAGATTTGTAAGCCCGGCCCGAAAGAACATCGGTCAGGTGGTGCTGGGGACTGAGGCCAAAATCTTTGGCGTTGCCCTGGAGGACTTGCTTGCTGCCGGAGACGTTATTGACCGCCAGCACCTGTTCCTGACCGTTGGTGGCGGTTCGCAACACGATAAAAAGGGCATCCTGCCCGGTGGCTTGTTGGATAATCTGCTGGTTGGCGTTGGGATGAAAAGCCGGGCGGCTAATCCGCTGCCGGATAAGCCCGGTATAACGCTCAAACACCTGGGCGGTGTGATTGGCCGGGTCCGACAGCAAACTTTCTAACCGGGCGTAATCCAGCTTCTCGCGGTTCAGGGTCCGGTTGCGGCCAGTTTCGAGGAAACCGGCCTGCCAGTTGTGCGAACCCAGCAGGCTATGAAAGTAAATCCCCGGTACGCCTTGCAGGGCCAGCATAATAGCCTGAGAAACCAGGAAGCGTTTAATCTTCGTTTCGTCATCTTCGGTGTTATCGGTCGGGTCAGAAAGGGCATCAAAATAGGTAATATTAAGCTCGTAAGGAGCCTGGCTGCCGTCCGGGTTATTTTTATAAGAAACTTTCCCGCCATGCTTCTGGACTGTTTCCAGTAAGAAGCTAACTTCGGTCTCGCTTAAAATGCTTTTGGCCGGAACCACCCCGATGCCATCGTGTGACGACAGAAAGTTAAAGAAAGTGCTGCTTTCGGAAACTTTTGACAGCCCACCGGCCCATTTTTTTAAATAATGGGCGTTGCCGGTGAGCAGGGAATGAAAGACCAGAGGCGGCAGGGTAAACTGGTAAACCATCTGGGCTTCGTTGTGGCCGTTGCCAAAATAGCTGATATTGTCGCGGTGCGGCACGTTCGTTTCAGTGACCAAAAGGGTGTTGGGGGAGCATTTATCCAGGATTTCCCGCCATAACTGGATGATAGCGTGGGTCTGGGGTAGATGAATCGAGCCTGTGCCGATTTCCTTCCACATGTAGCCGATAGCGTCCAGGCGGATAAGGTCGGCCCCCTGGCTGACGTAGAAAAGCAGTAATTCCGTGATTTTTAGCAAAACTTCGGGATTGCCAAAGTTGATGTCAAGCTGGTCTTCCGAAAAAGTAGTCCACAGGTATTTTTCGCCCTGGGCCGTCTGGAAACGGGTTAGCAAAGGTAATGCCCTGGGCCGCGTGACCTGGGAAAGGTCCAGATTGGGGTCGGTCGGTAGAAAATAGTCTGTAAAGGGTTTCTCTCCCCGCAAAAAGCCCTGGAACCACTCGCTGCTGGCCGAGATGTGGTTGACGACTGCATCGAACATCAGCCGAAAATCAGTATGCA
>JAYSYV010000887.1:0-4363 GCA_043727245.1 Chloroflexota bacterium
TCGGCATGGAGGCGGTCCAGTTCGGCCCCACCTTGCGTGTCCGTTACAGCCAACCTGGCCCCGGAGTCGGACAGTAAATGACGAAGCTCAACCTGGCGGTATTGGGTGTTGACCAGAACTACCACACCGCCAGCCAGGTGCGTTCCAAAGTATGAAATTATAAATTCGGGACAGTTTTCCAGAAAAAGGGCCACCCGGTCGCCAGGCCGCAAGCCCCACCGGACCACGCCCGCCGCAAACCGCGCCGCCCAGTCGTGAAGCTGGCGATAAGTATAACTCCGGCCCTCGAATAACAAGGCTGGTTTTTCGGGGTATTGTTGGCTATTTCGGACTAAAGCCTCGACAATAGAATTCATTTAACGCAGACCTCAAATTTTATATGGGTGAACATTTTGAATTACTCAATATAGATTTGCCATTATACAATAGTCGGAGAGGGTGGAGTGGTGGAGTAGTGATGGACCGGGCTTAATCAACTCCAGGCAGCAGACCGCTAAAGCTACGACTCTGGTGGTTGCCGATGCCATCTTTCGACAAAAACCTGGCATTTAAGCTAATATTAGCCGAATAATTCAAAGGGGTTGTAGAGAATATAACGGATAAAACGTGTAAAATAGCGTATTAGCTAAAGTTGTTTCCATTAATCTTGGATTATATCATTTGCTGATTTTTATCATTGCCTATTTTACACTTAACGTTCTACGAAAGAGAATTTATGCGAATTGCAATTACGGGCGGTAGTGGCCGGATTGGTAAGGCTATCCAAAATTTAGTGCTGGCGGAAGGCCACAACGCGGTAAGTATTGACCAGACGGTCCCGGCCCAACCGGACGACCAACCCAGTGTAACTTTTATTCAGGCCGATATTACTAATTATGACGAAATGCTAAAGGCTATGACCGGGTGTGACGGGCTGATCCATATGGCGGCTATTCCTTCTCCCGGCCACCATCCCGACCATGTTGTCCATAATAATAATGTTACGGGCAGTTACAATGCCCTCAGAGCGGCAGCGGAATTGGGGATTAAAAAGGTCTGCCAGGCTTCGAGCGTAAATGCCACCGGCATGACTTATAGCCGCTGGTCCACCTTCGACTACTTTCCGCTTGACGAAAAACACCCCACCTATAACGAAGACCCTTACAGCCTGTCCAAGTGGATTTGCGAGGTCCAGGGCGACTCTTTTGCCCGGCGCTACGAGGATATGACAATTTCCAGTATGCGCTTTAGCTGGGTAACGCCTACCAAACCACAAGTGACCGAGGATGCTGTCGAAAACCAGAACAAGAATTTATGGGCTTATACAAGTCTTGAAGCTTCGGCGCGAGCCTGTTATCTGGCCCTGTTCGCGGAATTCAAAGGGCATGAAGCATTTTATATCGTTGCCCCTGAAACCCTGACGACTATACCTTCGCTGGAACTGGCCCAGGAATTCTTCCCGGATGTGCCGGTTCGCGCGGACCTGTCGGGAAACCGGAGTTTCTTTGACTGTAGTAAAGCCGAACGGCTGTTGGGATGGGAACACGGTAAAGATTAGCCTGATTTAACGGAAACTTAAAACTGGTGTATATGCAACCTTCGCGGGGAGACCTGCTTGAGCTTACCGCTTTGAAGATTGCCACCCTGAAGTGCCGGATGATTTGCTTGAACGGATATAACTGGTTACAAACGAGGAAGCCTGGGGAGTGTTGCGACAGCACGGCTACCAGCGCCAGTTTGAGGGGAATTGGCTGCAAACCCATCCAGGTAAAATTATGGTGGGTCGGTATCCAGTATCTACCGCGAAACGGTTAGTGTGTTGAACCAGGGATCCATTACCGAGGTAATTAATTTAGCCTGTCGAGTGCATGCTATAGTCGCGGGAAAGGTAAGGCCCAGAACCAGATACTGGCCGTAAAGGCGATACCTCCGGCAACTACAAAAAGATGGAAGATTTCGTGAAAGCCAAAAACCCTGGGAAACGGGTCGGGGCGGCGGCAGCCGTAAATTATAGCGCCAATAGTATAAAATATACCGCCCAGAAAAAGCAGGGCCAGAGCTTCCCAGGCCAACACTTGCCATAAGGCTGGAAGGGCCAGTAAACCTACCCAGCCCATGGCTATATAAAGGCCGGTCCTAGCCATACGAGGTACTTTGGTGGTGAAAATAGCCAGCACGATGCCACCCACCGCCAGGAACCAGATGATCAGCAGCATACTATAACGGACCCACCCGCTCAACACATTAAAGCAAATGGGGGTGTAAGTCCCGGCGATCAACACAAAAATGTTGGCGTGGTCGAGGCTGCGTAAGAAACGGCCCAACGCTCCGCCCCAGTTTCCAATGTTATAGATAGCGCTGACCGTATAAAGAAGCGTCATACTCAGGCCGAAGATTAGCATGGAAAACAGGCGGGGCAAATCGCCTGAACTTTGCCAGCACAGGGCAATGGTTAGCCCGCCTGCTCCAAGCGCCGCCGCCGCATGGAACCACCCTCTCAACAAAGGTTTGACGTTCTCAAATTCTTTTTTGACATTTTCCAGGTTGAAGTTATCCTTACCTGGCGTTGTATCCTGGCTCGTCACTAATTGGAACTCACTTTCATTGGGCCGGTCGGTTACGGAAAGTGTGCCGGTCGGCTTGGCCCATCCTCAAAATCAATCCGATAATATTTAAGCTCAAAGCTGAAAAACCCCAGGGTCGCTCTGGCTTGTTGGTTAGTATTGTACAACGGATAATTAAAAATCAAAAGTCAGGTGTACCGCCCCTTAATTCATTGGCAAATTTTGTACCTGAAAAAAAAACCTGATATTTGGCTGGCTACTGCAAGGTACTAAGGACATAAATAGTACTAAAAAGTAATAAGTCCTAGTTACAAGGTACTATTCTGTTAAACACAGCCTATGTTAAAATATTCTTAATAAACGAAGAGGGTTAAGTCTAAATGCTCTTAGACTCAAGGAACCATAGCTAAATTGGATACTCGTTAACTCCAATTGCAAAGTTTCTTACTTCTTCAAATCCTGGCACAAGTTAACATAAATATTTTTTGACTATTCAATTTTGCAAGTGGTCAGTTAAAGGGTAATTCCTGGCTTTTTTCTGAGGCCAGGCTAATGGCTCTGGTCGTCGGTAAACTGTTGTAGCGTAAATTGGTCGTCGGTGACAAACTGGAGCGATAACTGGAACAATTAAAGGAGATTGATTAGCAATCCTGATGTGCGAATTTCTAGGGCCAGCCATTCAGGCTGGCCCTTTATTATTTAAGGTTATTTGTTTATTAAACCAGACTCGAAACAATTAAAACCTTTGATTATCCACTCGAACGATTAGTTACAGCTTAAAATTTCTGAAAATCATTCTTTATGTGAGAAAGATTTGCTATTGAAGTAATACAGAACAGGCTTCAAAATAGATCAGGCTGGTTCTTACAACGTCCTGGAAAGAGAAAAGTTTATGATTGATCAAAGCTTAAATGTTGCCAAAAGTACAAAACTAAGCCAGATCGACTATGAGTGGTTGATTCAAATTGCGCTTAAACTTAATTTAAGTAATAGTATTGACTATATTTACGAGTTATTAGTTTTTCAGTCGGCCAAATTGTTAAATGCCGACCGGGTTAGTCTGTTTCTGATTGATGCTGAAACCAATGAAGTTTATACGCGCCTGGGGATGGGTCTGGAAGGGAAAGAAATCCGGCTGCCTCTGGGTCGAGGAGTTGCCGGGAGCGTAGCTTTTACCGGACAGGCCATCAATATCGCTGACGCGGCCCTTGACCCGCGTCCTGCCCGAAATTTCTTCGGCTATGTCACCAATAATATTCTGGCAGTTCCTCTAAAAATTAATGGAGTCAAAATAATAGGGGTAGTCCAGGCTTTGAATAAAGAGGATGGCCCATTCGATGAAAGGGACGAAAGAATCCTGGAAGTTTTGTGCAGCCTGGCCGGGGTAGCCCTGGAACGGGCTACTTCTATCCAGGAAAAACTAGCCCTGGACGAGAAGATGATCTACCAGGCCCAACACGATTTTGAAACAGGTTTGCCTAACCGGGCGCTCCTGGTCCAGCGGTTGAGCCAGGATTTGGATGAATGCCGCCGCCGCCAACAGGAATTGGCTGTCCTGTTGATTGACCTGGACCGCTTCAAACTTATCAATGACTCACTGGGCCATGTAGTAGGGGATGCCCTGCTCAAACAGGTCGCCCACCGTATCCAAATCAGTGTCCGCATGAATGACCTTGTAACCCGGTTGGGTGGTGATGAGTTTGTGATTGTGCTTACCAAAGTAAAAAACCGGCAGGATGTGAGCAAAGTCGCGCAAAATCTGTTGAAAGCGATTCAGCGCCCTTTTTACGTTGATGGCACGGAGCTTTTCATCACTGGCA
>JAYSYV010000888.1:0-1326 GCA_043727245.1 Chloroflexota bacterium
ACCGATATTTTTGCTCTGACCGCTTCTCAGGAATTTTACGGAGTGCCAGGCGGCTTTTGCTCTTCCGATATTACACGGGCGACACCCCGGCCCAAACTGGAAGGCGAAAGAAAATCCCCGGTTGAACAGCCTTCCAATCTGCTTCACAATAACGACGAGTGGACCACGGTCTATCCGCAACCGGATGGTGATGTGCATATGCTGATTGACTTCGGGCGCGAGATTATTGGTTATGTAAAGTTTGATATAGATGCGCCGGAAGGGGCTATTATTGACACCAATTTCTTCGAGGGTATAGATGATGGTGGCATATTTTGGACCTGGAACCTGCGTAACAGCTTCCGTTACACCGCTAAAGAGGGTCGGCAGACCTTTACCTCGCATTACCGGCGCGGCTTCCGTTACGGTTCCTTCACTTTCCGCAATCTTTCAGGCCCGCTCAAAATCCGGCACATTAACACCCTTTTAGCGACTTACCCGGTGGAAGCCCGTGGGCGCTTCGCCGCTTCCGACGAAACCCTGACCAAAATCTGGCAGGTTGCCGCCTATACGGTCCAGCTATGTATGCTGGATACTTACGTGGATTGTCCGGCCTACGAGCAGGTTTACTGGGTTGGGGACGCTCGCAACAGCGCCCTGGTCAACGCGGTTGCTTTTGGAGCCTACGACCTGACCGACCGCTGTGTGCGACTGACCGGCCAATCTCTTTCGGCAGAACTCAGTAAAATAAAGCCGCCCCATTTGCAGACCATGCGGACCCATATTCCTACCTCGCACGTGGTCAGCGGTTGGTTTGACGAAATCCCCATGTGGAGTTTCCTGTGGGTCTGGATGGCCTGGGAAAATTATTGGAATAGCGGCAACCGGGAAGCTTTAGCCGATTACTACAAGGATGTGCGCGAGTGCCTGAAACGCTGCGAAACCTTCCTGACCGACCGCGATTTGTTCGATATTCCCGATGTCTGGAATCTGGTTGACTGGGCCGCCCAGGATTTGGAACGCGATGGCGAAGTTATCAGCAGCACGGCCCTCATGGCGCAGTCGCTCGACTATGCCGCCCGTATGGCCGGTGAATTGGGCTTGCCGGAAGAAGCCGCTGCCCATATCGCCCTGGCCGAACGGCTGCGGAAAGCGGTCAATACCTACGGCTGGTCGGACAAATACCAGGGTTATGTGGATACAGTCCGCGACGAATATGCTTTTGAGCGGCATCAAAAACTCAGCCAGGAGCGCGGAACCAAACCGGACACATTTGCAGAATTTCAAAATAAACAGCGCATCAGCGAACCGACCAACACCCTGGTGTTGCAATGCAACGCCGTTCCG
>JAYSYV010000889.1:0-1325 GCA_043727245.1 Chloroflexota bacterium
GAGCAATTCGTGGATTATCGGCCACAGATAAACCCAGGCGAATTAAACCTGGCTTTTTGAGTAATTCTTCAATTGTGTAAGAATTAGAAGTAGGATTGGCAACTAATAATGAGGAAACCGATCCCATTAAAAAGGGCGATAGGGCAGTTGCCAGGCTTCCCAAAGAATCATTCTTGCTATCCATTAACTTGATTATCCGGGCTAAACCGGCAACCAGGAGGAGACCTTCAGCCTTTCTTGCGCCATTGAGAGTTTCTAAAACTTTGGTTTGCAATCGTTCGAGCTGAGTTGGATAAGTTAAATATTGCACCAATTGATAAAGTTCGGGCATTTTACTAAAACAAACAAAATTAGAACCCACGAGTGTTGCCATAGCATCCTTTGCGTTATTGGAAAAATATTGTTTCTCCTCACTCAGTTCAGGGATAAGAGCTTCACCAAGCCGTTCTCCAGCCTGGGCCGCACTTACACCGGAAAACAAATTTATCTTTATGGAGTTTGCCGGGTCATTAAGGTCGAAATTGTAATCAAACAGATCCGGGTCAAAATCGTTACCCTTACTATCAAAAAAGATCGACACGCCCTTAATACTTCTGATGTAATAAATCAAGGGGTGAAATATTGAACCAGTTTTACCTTTACCTGGCGGGGCCACTATTATTAGATTGGTCTGAAGAATTTTTGAACTCAGGAGGTATGGCGCAGCTAGATTTTTATCGGACTGGGCCAGTGAAAAAAAACCAGGATCATTATCCCAAATTCTTTTTACAAGACCACCTAAAACCCACCCTGGTTCCGCGTCACCGGGGTCACTTTTACCAGGAATTAAACCGTCATATTCTGAGACTTTACCCTTACTTTTTTCAAAACTCAAATAAAATAATCTCCCAAAAAACCTTCCAACTGGTTTTAACTTTGGGTTACCAATTGAAACAAAGGCAATCCAGGCTATAAGCGCCAGTATTAAATAGAGGTAAGCTGGATCTAAGGGCTGTTGCAGGGGCCATAAACGAATCTTTTGAGTACTTGTGACGCTACCAAAATACAGTCCTTTACAAAGCTCTTTGGTTTTATCCGTTATACAATCGACCACAAAAATAGTCGGCCTGGTATCGGTTGCTCCTTTATGGGAAACCGAATATAACCAGTTTACAAGTAAATCCAATCCGCCAGATATTGCCAGTACAGCAGGTGCTAAAACCAGCAAAAGAGTCAGGGGTAACCGCACAATACTTCCGAAGAGGCGGTTTAATTCGCTAAAAAGAGTAATCCCTCCATTTTTAATGGGCCTATTATCATTTGTGTTCTTTTGATACATGATTTAC
>JAYSYV010000890.1:0-1325 GCA_043727245.1 Chloroflexota bacterium
GCCGAAGGTTGGCACTATCCGGGCCTCTACCCGGGCGGCCAGGGCTTTTCCTTCCGCATCTCGCGCCACGTCAAAGCGGACTATTTCAGCCCGCAGGCCGTACAGCATCTGCTTGGGCGTCGGCGTATTGGCAGTGCGCTCTTCAAGCGGTAGGCGGGTGTCGTAGCTGAACCGGGGATAGAGAATGACCCGCTCCCCTTCCTTGAGCCGGGAGAGGCCCAGGGCTTCGTCCAACCCGCAGCCTACCTCTGCCACTTCTAACCGCAGCCGGAAAACCATGTCTTCCTGGGACCAATCACTGGCTTCTTTCTGGTCTTTTGGCAGCCTGACCTGTTTTGCCTCAGGTCGGGCCGCCCGGTAAGCCGCGTAATACTGGTCTTTAAGGAGCCGCCGTTTTTCATTCTCCCGATTTTTAGCGGCTATTTCAGGCGTCTGATCGCTTTCCTGGTAGCTTACAATTAAGGTTTCTCCCATCAGTACCCGGCGTTCGGGCGGGAGATTGCGGGTAGACTTCCAGGCTCCAAATTCAGTATGCCGTTCGATCATTACGAACTCATTCAGGGCGTGGGCCAGGGTCCGGGCCGTCTGGTTGAAGGTGGCGAGACTTTCAAGGTTGAAAGGCGTTTTCTCGGTCAGTTTGTTGCCCCTGAAATCCCGGGTGATATGGGCCAGGGCTTCCAACCGCCGCTCTTCAAAGCTTTTTAACTGCTCGAAACTCACTCCCTGGAATGGCTCGAATGGGTCAGGATTTCCGGCTTCCACTTCCGGTATTTGGCCCCATACACCGTAGGCATATTCCAGGGGAATGGCGCTGCCAAACCGGGCTCGCCGCATATACCAGGGCGACTCTTCCTCTCGCCCATCCTCTTTACTGGGTTCTAGTTTTCCCCAGAAGTCAAAAAGGCGTTCCTTGAAGACGGTCCGGAATTCGCCCCAGTCAAAACGCAAAAAGGCGGCTACGGCCTGTAAGGACTGGCAGAGCATGGGGTAGTTTTTCAGCTCGCGCATTTCTTCTTCCAGAAAGGAGATGATCGGGGAGTCGAAAGCGGCCAGTTGGGTCATGAAATCAAAAAGCGGGGTAGCTCCCAGGACGGTTGAGAGATGGCGGGACAAACAGTCCAACAGGGCCTTCTGGGATAGTTTATCGTAAAAAACCAGGTGGACCGGGGCATTTGGTTTTCCGTCCCCGTCCGGGGCGGCTACTTCGACGACTGCCCGCAGGACGCTCTGGATCCAGTCCAGAAGCAGGGCTTCTTCTTTTCCCTGGTCATCCACCGGTCCAGTAGCCAGGCGAACCACACTCCGGTGGCGTGCCAGGTTTTCTA
>JAYSYV010000891.1:0-13122 GCA_043727245.1 Chloroflexota bacterium
TTGAGCATATCAACCGTCCGGCGGCCCAGGTTAGCCACTTTTTCTTCCTGGTTGTAGATGTTGTTGAAGTCCCAGGCGGTGAAAACTCGGTCGAAAGACTGCTGCACGTTCGCCCCGTCACGGGCTACGGCGCTAAACCGCAGACTGCCATAAGGTTTTTCTTGCTTTACATAAGCACCGTCACTATTGGCGTAATAAGTTGTCACTAACGTATCGCCGTAGCTGACACTGGAGTCCTGCAAACCGGGGACCGACAGCATCACACTGTTATAGTGTTCAGTAATTTCTTTTTTGGTTGCCAGGTCTACATTGCGGAAGTCGTTTTCGAGGTTAATAGACAAATCGGCCACATGGGCATTCAGTTCGGCCAATTTGGTATCGCCTTCGCCCAGGGCTTTGGCACATTCCAGGGCCAAAGCAACGTGCCGGTCCAGTTCGGTCAGGCTGTTGAAGGTACTGACACCCCAATTTCCATTTTGAAGGACGCGCACGAACCCGCCCACATCGCGACCGGTGTTCACGGTTTCCAGGATTTTGCCCCGGTAGGCGATACTGGTATTATCTTTAGTTTCAATACGGATTTCGGTAAAATCGGCCTTACTCTTGCGTAGAGCATCGGCAATACGGTCTCTCATCATCGGTTTTAAATCCAGCCTTTCTTTAAATTTAGCAGGCAATTATTTGTGTTAGGTATTATACTCCATTTAGGATGCGAACGCTCCTTCTAAGTAGTTTAAGGTTTTATTAAGCCGCAGGTAAAAAAATTATACTTGACTATACTTCCAAACGCATCTATAATTAAAGCAGCATCTACTTCTGCTAGAGTTTAGGACGTAAGGGGCGTTTTAGTAAGACCCCACACTCATGGGAGGGTGAAGCTTGAGAATAATCCCAATTCATCGTGATAGCGGCAGGCATAGCGCCTCAAGAAACAGCAGGGTCGCCTCAGTGGCAACTGTTGTGGGTCCGGGTGTCAGAGATGTGTGTGGGGACAAAGCAGGCATTGGCAGTACTAAAAAAGCTAAGACGCGGCACAGGTGAAAAGAAAAATTACCCTGTGTCGTTTTGTTTTAAACTAAAAAGCAGAGAGGGTTTGTTTTATACTGTTTTGCCGGTTGCGCCCAGGGTCCGACCGGTTGCCCTGCCAGCTAAAAACTACAGGGATAGTCAAGAATCCGAAGGAGGCTTAATATGAACAGCAGCTTATACGGAAAGATTGAGAAAGCCAAACGCTACCAGGAGGAACCTGGGCGCATTCACTTCCAGACAGCTCAAGTTGAGTTCCGAGGTAATCATGACAGCTACACCGTCACTCTAAAAGATTCTAACTGGATTTGTAACTGCCACACTTTTGCTACCGGTTTTGAAACTTGTTCGCACATTATGGCTTTGCAGCGCATCCTGCACGATATGCTTGACGAGGATTCTCGCAGTCAACATGTTGAGCTGGTTTCGGACAGCGTTGTACACGCTTTGAGCTAACGCAATTTTCCTTATAGAAATTGACCGTTTCTGGTAAAAGAGAAGCGGTCATTTTCATTTTAGATTGTTTGACGGCTCGCCTCGGCTTTGTTATCATCTGGACAATAAAAGCTGAATGCACCTGAAAGGATTTTTCGTCTTGGAGTTTTTAATAAAGTTTTTGGCCGGGTGCGGGGTGGCTATTCCTTGCGGTATCAAGCCATACTTGCCGTTGGTGGTTTTGAGTGTGGTTGGCCTGGGCGGCAGGTTGCCCTTATCCGCCCCCTATGACTTCCTGGCGACGGTCGGGGTATTGGTCGTGCTGGCCGTACTGGTAGGGATTGATATTTTTGCCGACAAATTACCCCAGGTTGAAAAACTTTATATCTATGCCAATTATGTAATTCGCCCGGTTGCCGGGGCGATTGCTTTCGCGGCGATAGTTCCCCCAACCGTGATTGATAGCGGCGTTTGTTTCCTGCTAGGGTTGGTCCTGGCCGAACTGACCTATCTGATTAAAACTGTCCTCCGCCCGGCGATTGCTTCATCCAGCCAGACCGCCGGCATTTTTGAACCGTTAATCAGCAGCGGGGAAAATATTGTAGCGGTGGCTCTGGCCGTCCTGACGGTGCTATCAGGGGTAGTCGGCGGAGTGCTTTCTATTCTGGTACTGCTGGCGATGCTTGGGTTGCTCTTTTCATTGCGCCGCCGCCAGCGGACCCGCGTTGGTGTCGCTCCTAGCCTCAAGTAAGATATGAAAATCGGAATTGATGCCAGCCGCCTGGCCGTCACGCAGCGCACCGGAACCGAAAATTATGCTTTTGAAATCATCCAGGGTCTAGCCCGAACCCTGAACCACTCTAATTCACCTCACCGCCTGACCCTGTACTTCAACCAGTCGCCTTCACCGTCCGTCCTAGCAAGTTTGGCCCTGCCAGTCTCGGCAGAATTAAAAGTCATTCCGTTTCCACGATTATGGACGCATCTTCGTCTGAGCCGGGAGATGCTGCAACACCCGCCGGCGGCTTTGTTTGTACCGGCCCACGTCTTACCGCCGGTCCACCCGGCCCACTCAGTCGTTACTATTCACGACCTGGGCTATCTTTATTTCCCCCAGGCTCATACTTTCAAAGCCCGGCAGTATCTCGACCTTTCCACCCGCTTTAGCGCCAGCCAGGCCCGGCGAGTTATCGCCATCAGTCAGGCCACCAGGAATGACATGATCCATCACTACCGCATCAACCCGGCTAAAATCGAAGTAATTTATCACGGCTACGACAGGCAGCGCTTTTTCCCAATCGAGGATGAATCCGTCCGGCAAATCGCTTGCGACCGCTACGGTATCGGGCCAGGTCGGTTCTTGCTGTATGTCGGCACGCTACAGCCGCGCAAGAACTTATTACGGTTGTTAGAAGCATGGGCCGAGCTGGCCGGAGAGCCGGAGTTTAAGGATTTGCAACTGGTTCTGGCCGGTAGACCAGGCTGGTTGAGTCAGCCGCTTCTGGACCGGGCCGCCCAATTGCAGGAGAAATTTCCGGGCCGCCTGATATTGCCGGGTTTCTTGGCCGAAGTTGATTTGCCGCCTTTGTTGAGCTCGGCCTACGCCTTTGTTTTCCCTTCTCTTTATGAAGGCTTTGGTATGCCGGTGCTGGAAGCCCTGGCCTGTGGCTGCCCTGTTGTCTGCTCCAACTCCAGCAGTCTGCCCGAAGTGGCCGGTGAGGCTGCCCTCTACCATCATCCCCTGGATACCCTGGCCCTGCAAACGCAACTCCGGCGGCTCTTAACCCAGCCTGATTTGCGCGAAGAACTGGTCCAAAAAGGTCTGACCCAGGCCGCCATTTTCTCATGGGAAACCGCTGCTAAGAAAACTTTACAGGTGCTTACAACTTAACTCATCCGGTTAAAAGAACTCGTCAAGTAACTGGAAAAATTCGATTTTGGCCCAATCCACCTCTATTAAGCCGTATTCCTCAAAGAGGGCCGGTACAAATTCGGGACCAAAGTTAAATTGCAGGCTGCGGGCGGCAAGGGCCAAATCCTGGTAACGGTCGGCCATGCCGCTCCGTCCCAGGTCAATGAAACCGCTTAATGCTGTGCCGGTTGAGTCGAGGATTACATTCGGTAGGCAGTAATCACCGTGGGTAAAAACTAAATCTTCGCCGGTAGGCCGGGTTCTTAAGAGTTCTTCAAAAAGAGCCGTAGCTTTGCGGCCCTGTCTTTTTTCATCAAAATCGGTTTCGTCCACTAAACCGGCTTGCATGCGCTGGCGGGCCGCTTCAAGCTGGCTATTCATCCGGCTATCAAAAGGGCATTGGCTTATATAGAGGGAATGTAGTTTTTTCAAACCTTCGGCCAGCAATTTTACCATCATGAGCGGCCTGGCTTTGAAAGAGTCGTCACAGGCCATCAGCCCGGCTATTTCCGAAAGCAGCAAATATTCCCCGGCTTCGTTTTGCCGGTAATACACCACCTGCGGCACTGGAAGCCGGTCCTTTAACCAGTCCAGGCGCTCCACTTCAGGCCGGAATGTTACCTCAAAACCAGCCAGCACGGTTTTGAGGTAGAAACTGGGCTTAGCAGGGGCATGGAGATAAAAAACGCTTGCGTCTGAACAGCCGATAGTTACCGGATGCACCGCGTAATCTTTGATTAGCGTTTCTAGCTCTGTGGGAATTGGCCCTATATTATTAACTATTTTGTTTATCATAATACATAAACTCACAATTTTACATATAGATTTATAAAACAAAAACCCTCTGGCTCGCCGGGATGTTGCCGCATCAGTGTTGCCACTGACCGCTGTACACCGGACCCGCGCCCTACCAATAAGGGTCGACAGACCAGAGAGAACTTTCGCTCAATGAGCTACAGGTTTTTAAGTTAACTTTTGCGGCTGTCGAGAAGGCGCTGCTTTTCTTCCTCGGCTACCTTGTCGTCCAGCTTATTGAACAAAATCTGGGGCTGGAGCAGGGTTTGACCGGCAGGGACTTCCTCGATGGCCCATTTAGCTGTAGGAACCACCGCGATAACACCCTGTTTTTCCTGGCCGCTGTAGCTCTCGACTACGCCATCGCCGCTCTCAAAACCCAGATAGCTGTGCAGCTTCTCGGCGGCAAAGGGCAGGAAAGGATAAGTCAGCACTTTGAGGGTGTTGATAACCTGCAAAGCCACCCAGAAAGTGGTCCCGGCAGCATCCCGGTCGGTCTTTATGACTTTCCAGGGCGCTTTTTCGTCCAGGTATTTATTGGCTGCACTCGCCAGCACCAGGGCTTCCTTCAGGGCATCGCGCAGGTGGACCCCTTCCAGCATTTCAGTGATGCGAGCAAAAGTTTCGTCACGAACGGCCAGCAGCGCCTGGGCGGACTCATCCAGCGGGCCGGGTGTTGGTACAGTGCCATCGTAATTTTTGTAAACGTTAGTCAGAACCCGGTTTACCAGGTTGCCGTAAGTGCCAACCAGTTCGTTGTTGATGCGGCTGACGAAATCCACCCAGGTCCAGTTGCTATCGCGAGTTTCGGGGGCAATCGCGGTCAGGTAGTAGCGCAACTGGTCCGGCTGGTAACGCTCCTGGACATCCGGCATCCAGAGCGCCCAGTTCTGGCTGGTACTCATCTTCTCGCCTTCCAGGTTCAAGAACTCGCCCGCCGGTACGTCATAGGGCAGGGCCAGGCCGCCGTATCCTAGCAGTATGGCAGGCCAGATGATCGTATGGAAAGTAATATTATCTTTCCCCAGGAAGTAGTAGCTCCGGGCCGGAGCCTGGCCGTTTTCGTCCAGGGTCCACCAACGTTTCCAGGCATCCGGCTCACCAATCCGGTTGGCCCATTCGATGCTGGCCGACAAATAGCCGATTACCGCGTCAAACCAGACGTAAATACGCTTGTCCTTGAAAGCCGGATCGTCCACCGGCACGGGTACGCCCCATTCCAGGTCACGCGTAATGGCCCGGCCATGTAAGCCGCGCTCCAGCCAGTTTTTGGTGTAGGCTATTGTATTATCGCGCCAATAATCGCGGTCCCGGCTGTTAATCCACCCTTCCAGGGCCGGTTGTAATTTCCCCAGGTCCAAAAAGTAGTGTTCGGTTTCCCGGAAAGTCACCGGACTGCCGTCTTCTTTGCTGTGCGGATTGCCCAGTTGAACCGGGTCTAACTGATTGCCGCAGTTGTCGCACTGGTCGCCCCGCGCTTTGGGATTGCTGCAAAACGGGCAGGTTCCTTCGACGTAGCGGTCGGGCAAGAAGCGGCCCTGGCCTTCGCTGTAGCTGCCGGTCATAATCTCTTTGTAGAGATAGTCTTTTGCCAGCAGCTTTAAGAAAATATCCTGGGTCACGGCATAATGATTTTCGGTGAGAGTCTTGGTAAAGAGGTCAAATTCAATACCCAACCTATCGAGCGTTTCCAGGATGCTGGCGTGGTAGCGCTCGACAATTTCGAGCGGTGTAACCCCTTCTTGCTCGGCCCGGATAGTAATGGGCGTGCCGTGGCAGTCGCTACCGCTGACCATCAAGACATCGCGGCCCCTGGCCCGTTGGAACCGGGCGAAAATATCAGCCGGTAAATAGACACCGCTGATATGCCCGGCGTGAAAGGGGCCATTAACATAGGGCCAGGCTACGCTGACTAAAATTCGCTGTGATTCATTTAATTCCTGATTTTTATCTTCCGCCATCTTTTTTTCTTTCTGACTAACCGGAACTTACCTAATTGGTTAGCTAGTTATAGTATAAATAACATTTCGTTCTAAAGCAAGGGCTATTTGGGCGGTTGTTTGTAAATTCCGCGCATGTCGTTCAGGCGCACCTTGCTAATATCGCCAATCATCCTTAACGAATCCTTAATAGGATTGACCTTGCTGCCGCTTACGTGGAACCAGCGCACTGGAACCTCGCGTACCCGGTAATTCAGCTTACGGGCCAGGAATAGCACTTCCACATCAAAACCTGTTACCATCGCGCCCCGGACTCTGGGGCTATTCTCGCCGTAAAGCTGGACTTTGTGAAAAAGAGCCTGGGCGGCCTCGCGAGTGAAAGCTTTGAAGCCGCACTGGGTATCCTGAAAGTGGCTAAAAGTGATAGCCTTTACCAGCAGATTAAAGACCCGGCCCATCACATGACGGTAATAAGGTTCATTAAACCGGCGAGCGCCCTGGCCTTCCCGGCTACCGATAGCAATATCATAACCCTGTTCCAACCAGACCAGCAAGCGACTAAAATCTTCGATAGGGGTGGATAAATCAGCATCGGTAAAAAGCAGATATTTGCCCTGCCCCTCTAGCATACCGGTTCGGACCGCAAAAGCTTTACCCCGGTGAGCATTGGCAATCAACCTGACCTGGGGCCGGTTTTCGTCTTCCGATATAGGGCTTTGCGACAACCGGCCAATAACGTTTTGAACTACCGTCCGGGTAGTATCATCGCTGCCGTCATCTACCACGAGCACTTCGGCCCGAAAGGGTTGCTGTTGGAGCCAATCCAGCGTTTTCTGGAGCGATTGAGGCAGACGGCTTTCTTCATTATAAGCCGGAATAATTACCGTTAGAAAAGGGTTATCGGTCTGATGCTGGTGCGGTTCGTATCCGGCTCCCGTTTCGCTCAATCTTTCCGGCTCCTCACGGTATTTTTGCAGGCCACCACTACTAGCCTGGCCCGGCTGCCCCTCAATTTCCATTAATAGCGGTCTTTCATTATCAGGCTTTTCCACTCTTATGTGAAAAATAAAAAGTCACGCCTTTAACAAGCGCAACCGTGAGTTTATATGATAGCTGGTGTAAGGTCAAGCTCGTAAAAATCGTTATATGCAAAGAATTGTTTATTTTGTCGAGATGTTAAGACCATACAACTTGAGGCTAAGTTGCCGGAAGTCCGAGCTACTGCCAAAATTAGCCGGGATAAACGGGGTTGTGGGTCCGGGAACCAGCCACAGAAACAGCGAATTTACCGTTCCGCCGGTTTCAGCTTTGGCGCAAGAAAGACCCGCCGCCCCGGCTGGTAAGTCCAGGCTAAAGGTCTGAGCCGTTTCTTTAAGTTGAAGCGTTCCCAGGCTTTGCCAAAGTTTGGTGTCGTTGCTGTAGCGGTAATTGCTCACAAAAACCGAGACACTGGCCTCCGGCAGCGCGGGAGGCCGCTTACCCCCGGCCAGGTTTAGCATAAGCTTGCCGCCTGCGCCTTCCGGTATCATGCAGGGTATCCGCAGCACGCCCGTTCCTTCGGTCCAGCGATAAAGCGTACCATCGGGGTCTTTTTCCGTCTCATAAAAACTCTGGACTAGCGCGGCATAATCGTTCTGGCCGGTTTTCAGGCTCCAACCTGCGGCGGTATCCGGCTTGTCGCTCCCGGCGCTCTCGGTAAAACTGGCTACCTGGCCGGTTTTTTGCAGGTCGTAAATTGCGTAACTCAGGCTGTTCAGTTGAATGTTATAAGGCTTCTGGTTGGGCAAATCTTCTAACTGGCGCAACTGAAGGGTGACATTACTTTCAAATTTGAGGTCATAGCCGGGCGGGTAGAAACGCCCGCCATTCGGCCCCAATAAAGCTTTCAGGTGATAGCCCTGGGCGACCCAACGGTCCAAAACCGCCGCTATTTCGTCATTTTTAAGGGCTTCGGTCAGCACAAAAGAAGGATGACCGTAAATGTAGTTCAGGGGTGCGGCAATTTTCCCATCAATGTCGCGGGAACCGGCGAAAAGCAAAATATCTTTAGGGCCAAAATGGGCCGCCAGGCTGTCCATTTCAGCAATCAGGCCGGGTTGCCCGTCGCCGGAGCCATACTCGGCTAAAGTAAAAATAGTCCGCCCGGTCCAGAACATAAAGATTATCAGAAAAGCAGCCAGGAGAACTCCGATAAGTTGGCCCCACCTTTTAGGCGCAGCGGCGGTCTGAAGCGAACCGGCCTGACCATCCGTTAGCGGTTCCTGGGGTTGTACGATGGCGAACGCGATATAGTGTCCACTGCCCTCATTAGTCGCTCCGGCTATGCGCCTGGTCTTGCCTCTGGGTAATCTTAACCGGCCCAAAAGACTCGGCAAACCGGGCAGCAGATCGAACAGGACATAGGCAATCGCTATCGAAAAGCCGGGAACAGTTACAACCGCGAAACGCCGCAAAGAGTAAATGTAATGTTCCTGAGTGTAATTGGTGTCAATAAAGAAGACTGTAATCCCGGCCAGGATTGCCATGAAGAGGGCGGTCCGGCTGTTTAGTCGCCGCCAGAGCAGCCAGGTCAGTCCGGCGAAAATCAAAAGCATACCCGGTGGCGAGAAATACCAGCCCAGCCGGACCAGTGTTCGTTCCGGCCCTTCGGTAGCGGGCGCTCCGATATAGCTGCTAAGGCTCCAATAGGTGGTGGGTAAATTGCCCTGTCCATCGGTTGAAATCCCGTAGACCCGGATGAAATAGTTGTAAATGAGGTAAACCAGGGTTAGCAGGGCCAGGCCGCCGCTGATGAGTTTCCACTGTCGTTTTAGCCAGCCCTCGACAGCCCGCACCCGCTCCGGCATAGCATCAATCAGGATTAGCAGGAACAGCCCAACTGCCCCAGCCCCGATAATCAGGGCAATAATTTGTTGGTAAAAAACGATTATATTGTGATAGATGCCCTCGAAATAACCCAGCGAAAAGAGCCGAATATGAATGACCGCATGGAGAGCCAGCCCACCAAACGACAGCAGTAACCACCAGTGATGGGCTTTCCAGCGGCGGGTCAGGCGCATCCAGAGCAGGTAAGGAGCCAGCGGCCAGACCAGGAAAGGGAACTGGGCGTGGGCCAGGCAAATTAAACCAAAAGCGATGCCGAGGCCCAGCGCCCCCAACCGAGCCAGCACCGGGTCGGGCGGCACTTCGGTATACTGGCCCTGTTCGTTCTCGACATCGGCCAGTTTCAGAGGACGCAACATGAGCAAGAAGGCGTAAATACCACTAAAAATGAGAAAAGCCCCTAGCATTTCCCAGAGCGTCTGCCGGGCAAACCAGACCTGGATAGCGTTCAGGGCCGCGAAAATAGCCGCAAACGGGGCAATCCAGCGCTGTTTTCTGGTGGGAAAAAGCCGTAAGGCGACCAGATAAAGCGCAAAAACGGCCATTACACCCAATAAAGGCATGACCAGGGTGATACCCCGGCTACCGGCCAGCCCAAAACCGAGGGCCAGGTAACTGGGATAGAGATGAAAGAACGAGGGAACTACCTCGCCCGTTTCCAGCCCTTGCAGGTTATTCAGGATAAAGAAACCGGGCAGGCGGTAGCTCCGCACGAATAGAAAGCGGTCTTCTTTTTTGGCTACTCCGGCCAGGAATTGGGAGGTTACAACTGACCCAACTTTGGGATTCTGGGCCACCTGATTAATCACCGGCACTAGCGAGTCGGTGCTGATAATCTGGCCGGTCAGGGCAATATTGGCCCCGGTGTTGAAATATACTCCGCTGTCCTGCCCGCCGATAATCGTTTCGTGTGGGGCCAGGAAGAACAGCACAGACGACCCGGCAATAAGCCCGGTTAGAATCCAACCTTGCAAAAATTCTTTGCCCCAACGAGGCTGCATAGCCGCCAGCCGGGTTTTCCACCAGTTTTGCCGGTAGCCCCGCTGCCATAGCCAGCCTCCTGCTGCCAGCGACCAGGCCGCTAAAATCAGGATTTCCAGCCCGATAGAAAACTGGCCCCACTCCGCCAGCAGCAAGGCCAACCACCCGGCCTCAAATACCCCCAGGGCGAGCGTCCAGAAGACTTGTTCACTGGCGGTTAACAGGCTGTGGGGCTGTGGTGTTTTGGTGTAGCGGGTAGACAGGACAAGCTGAAAAGTCAGAAAGCCGGGCAAAATTAGCATGAAAGCCAGGGCGGGCAGGGCCAGCCAGAGGGGCAGGGTAGCGGGCAAAAACATCCTCCTGTAGAGTAACCGGGACAAATCGGCCGGTGAGCAACTTCCGGCTGCCGCTGCAAATTATAGCACAACCGCTCTTAGTCCGATTCAGTTATGTTATAATAAAGTAAAGCTCAACCAGGCGTTCGATACACGCGTTAAACAGAGGCAAACCGCATGACTGAACCATTTCTTTCAACCCAAAATCCCTTCACTACCGAAAATAAGATAGACCTTTCAGGCTTAAACCAGCGCGAAATACCGGTGGGCGAGGTCGTCGAAACCAGCCTGACCGGATTTACGGCCTATACCTATAAACTGGATGACCCGCCGCCTTTCGGAGGTTTGGTTCGGGTCAAAGACCGGTCTGGAACCTGCGAAATCTTTGGCGCAGTTTATCATATTGCGACCGGCGGCATTGACCCCGGACGGCGGGCGGCCACCCGTGGCTCCGGCCAACCGCCCAATAATGATGAGCAAATTTATATAGATAACCCCCAGCTATCGCGCCTGTTAAGAACCGAATTTGGGGTGCTGGTACTGGGCTGTTGCAAGACGAACTCCGGGAACCGCCAGGCTTTTTCCTACGTCTTCCCCGATTACCCGCCGCCCCTGCACTACAGCGTGACGCTCTGCTCGGACCAGACTTTAGTTGATTTTACCCAGGATAAAAGTTATCTTCGCACTATCCTGGAAGCCAGCCAGGTTCCAGCCGAAGAACTGGTCGCGGCTCTGCTGCGCCGGGCTACTCGCGCCCGCGAAGCCGCCGGAAAAACTTTCCTGGTGGATAGTTTGCGCTACCTGGCCCGCAACTTGAAGCAGGATTACGACCGGTTTAAAATCATTGTCGAGAAGTGTGAGGGAGTATAGTGATGCAGTACGACCAGACCCGGCGCAAACCGGAAAAATTCCTGGGGGTAATTACAGCCGGTTCGCTGGCGAAAGGTGTCGAGGCCCGCATACGAACCCTGACTCCGCTTGAAAAAATTCAGACCGGCCAGTTTATCGCGATTGAGTGCGAGGGGGTGCGCTTCTTTGGCCTTCTGACTGATGTCACCCTGGGCGCTACTTCCGACTCGGTCCTGCTGGACCCGCCTTACCCCGACGATAGCGGCTCCTCGCTCTTGCGCGAAGTCTTACACGGTGTCTACACCTACGGCGATGCTCATATCCAGCCTTCCCTATCCCTCCAGAACGGCGAGGACCAGCCGCGCCCGGTCCGGTCGGTTCCGAGCCATTTCGCCCCGGTCTTTATCGCCGAAGAGTCGGACTTTGAGCAGGTCTTTGGGCTTGAAAATATTGCTGAAAACGGCCACAAATTCGCGGTCGGCCAACCCCTGGATATGGATATAGATGTCTGCCTGGACCTGGAACGCTTCGTGGAAAGGTCTAACGGTATCTTTGGCAAAAGCGGAACAGGCAAGAGTGTCCTGACCCGCCTGATTCTGTCCGGCCTGGTCCGGGCTAACACCTGCTCCAACCTGGTCTTTGATATGCACAACGAGTACGGCAGCGTGACCAAAGGCGAGTATGCCAACCAGCAAATCAAAGGTTTGCGCGACCTGTTCGGCTCACGGGTGATGGTTTACGCGGTGCGCGACCGCCGACCGGGCGACAAAAGCCGCGAGCAGCGAGCGACTGTGGCCGATGGTGACATTGTAATCGGCATGAACCATATTGATGTAGAAGATATTTTGCTCTTGCGTAACGAGTTGCAGCTTAACGCCACCGCCGCCGAATCAGCTTATATTCTGCAAAATAAGTTTGGCGACCGCTGGATGGAAACCTTGCTGGAAATGGACGGGGAAGCTCTCAAAGAATTTTGCGAAAGTAACGGAGCTAACGGCAATTCGATAACCGCCCTCAAGCGGAAACTGGGCGCAATTGCTCGCATGCCTTTTGTCGAGAAGAATCACCGCAGCCTGCGTATTATTGACGAGATGGTAGCGGCCCTGGCAGCCGGGCGGCACATCATTGTCCAGTTTGGCGGCTCGGACGACCTGCTAAGTTATATGCTGGTAGCGAACATTATCACCCGCAGCATCCACAAGAAATACAAAGAGTTGACCGAGCGCTACAAACGCACCCAACTGCCCCAGGACGAGCCGCGCCGGGTGATGATTACAATCGAGGAAGCCCACAAGTTCCTCACTCCCGAAGTGGCCGGGCAGACCATTTTTGGCACCATTGCTCGCGAGATGCGTAAGTATTACGTCACTTTGCTGGTAGTAGACCAGCGGCCCAGCAGTATTGACTCGGAAGTGATGTCCCAGATTGGCACTCGGATTGTGGCCCTGATTAATGACGAGCGCGACATTGATGCGGTATTTACCGGGGTGAGCGGCAGTGCCGGCCTCAAGACGATTCTGGCCTCGCTGGACAGCCGCCAGCAAGCCCTTTTGCTGGGCCACGCCTCGCCCATGCCGGTGGTTATCCGCACCCGCCCCTTTGATGAAACTTTCTACCGCGCCATTACCAGCGGCCAGTCCTCTGTCCCGGCCTTTGTCCGCCCGGTCAACGGCAACGGTCACGCCGATAGTGACGATAATGACGGGCGCGAATCCTTTGACGATTGGGCCGAAAAGCAGCTTGAAAAGGATAAAGCCGACCTGTTCGGCTAGTCTTTAAATTTAGTTTTAGATGTGAGGCGTAAGTTTATGACTTCAGAATTAAAGCAGGTGCTTTCTAAGGTTGATACTTTATCAGAAGAAGACCTGAAAGCGCTCCAAAAACATATTTCAGAAAAACTTGAGCGAAAAGAAACTACAATTGACCTTTCTAAAATAGGTTATCGTCGTTCGACTGAAGAAATAGA
>JAYSYV010000892.1:0-13122 GCA_043727245.1 Chloroflexota bacterium
ACTGTGGCCTCATTCTTTTAGCGGTGAGCTGCGTCTGGACTCAAACAAATAACAAATTGACTAATATCATTGTTATTGATAAACTAACTAGATGAAGAAAGAACTAACTGTTATTCAAAATAGTTGCTGTCCGGCTGTACCTGAACTTAGTATTGAGCGCAACCAGATAGAATTGGGGGCAACTTTGTTATCTGCTATTGCCGATCCAACCCGCCTGTCTATTATTAACATGCTGGCGGGAAGTAGCGAAGCGGTTTGTGTGTGTGATATTACCGAA
Source organism: Chloroflexota bacterium (assembly GCA_043727245.1). Lineage (GTDB taxonomy): Bacteria > Chloroflexota > Chloroflexia > Chloroheliales > Chloroheliaceae > 54-19. Next base: position 278 of record JAYSYV010000892.1, read on the forward strand.
AGTTTTACCCTGGGCCAGCCCACTATATCTCACCACCTGCGAGTCTTACGAGAAGCCGGTGTAATCGTTGGAAATAAGCGTGGCAAGTGGGTTTATTACTCCATAGTCTACTCTAAATTAAGGGAAATTCAAGCATTACTCGAAAATGTATTTGCCCAACCGGTCCTTGTTTAGGGTCTTTTTGCATCTTGCTATATATGGGGATTATCATCTCTGTCTTCCAGGACGAATCTAGCCCAACAAACCAAATCGCCCTTTTTCACACAATATAGACCAATAGCTAACGGATAAGACTTAGAAATAGACCCTTAAAAGCCTTTTTTTTGTTATAATAATCATAAAGCTTTTGTAATAAATTAAGCGAATAAAGTTTGAAATATTATTTTATGGCAAAAACTTAAAACTGTCTCAAAATCCTGGATGTCAATCTAACCCAAGCTTAGTATATTTGAGTTTGGGGCAGACAATTGAACCCCTTAATAGAAAACTTAATCTAATCGTAAAGACATCTGGCTGGGAGTGGGATGCATATTTATTGGGGAGAATGGCTATGACCGCTATAAATTTTAAGATCGGGGAATTTGTTACCGGGCAGGAGGTAGATTTAACCAATTGTGACCGGGAAGCCATCCACATACCTGGTTTTATTCAGCCCCACGGCCTGCTTTTCGTATTAAAAGAGCCGGAACTGACCATTGTACAACTTAGTAATAACACTCTGCCCCTATTAAACCAGCCGCCTGAAGCTTTGCTCAATCAGAATCTGGCCGTCCTGCTTGAGCCAGAACTGGTGGATTATTTAAGAGCTGCTCTCTTAAAGGATACTTTCGAGGCCAACCCTCTCCATTTATTTACGATTAAACCTAAAAATCAAAATCAAATTTTTAATGGAATTATCCACCGCCATGATAATCTCCTGGTCCTTGAGCTAGAACCGGTGGCCGCTTCCGAACCTGGCCCCAATGTCTACAATGTAGTTCAAGCGGCCCTCTCGAAAATACAGCGCTCTATGACCCTGGCCGAATTTTCCCAACTGGTTACGGAGCAAGTACGCAGCATTACCGGCTTTGACCGGGTTATGGTTTATCGTTTTAATGAAGAGGATGGGAGCGGGACGGTCATTGCCGAGTCCAGGCGGCCCGACCTGGAAACCTTTCTTGATTTACATTACCCGGCCTCCGATATTCCCAAACAGGCCCGCGCCCTTTATTTATTAAACTGGCTCCGGCTTATTGCCGATGTGAACTACCAACCGGCCCAGGTTATCCCGACCGTCAACCCGGTAACAGGCCGTTCCCTCGATATGAGTTACGCGGTATTACGCAGCGTATCCCCGATTCACATTGAATACCTTAAAAATATGGCAGTGGGTGCTTCCATGTCCATCTCGATTATTGCTGACGAAAAGCTCTGGGGACTGATTGTCTGCCACGACTCCACCGCTAAATATATCCCCCATGAAATTCGGACCGCCTGTGAGTTTCTCGGCCAGGTAATTTCCCTCCAACTGGCTGGCAAAGAAGTATACGAAGACCGCGATTACGAATTGAAATTGAAAACGATGCACGCCCGCTTCGTCGAATTAATGTCCACCGAAAGCGGGTTCGTAGAGGCGTTACTGAACCACGAGCCAAACTTGCTAGATTTTATTGAAGCACCGGGCGTGGCGATTTGCTTTGAAGACAACTGGTATTTATCCGGGCAAACCCCCACTGAAACTCAGGTCAGAGCTTTGGCTCATTGGTTAGACCGGCAGGGCAAATATAAAGAAGTTTTTCAGACTAAAGCTCTACCCTCGCTCTATGCTCCCGCCTTAGAGTTTAAGGAGGTAGCCAGCGGATTACTGGCGATTACGATTTCAAAGGGCCAGGGAAGTTATGTGATGTGGTTCTTGCCCGAAGAAATGCAAACTGTTACCTGGGCCGGCAACCCGGATAAACTTTCCCAGGAACGTGAGGGGGGGCTAAGTCTGACACCTCGTAAATCTTTTGAAGCCTGGAAACAAACCGTTGCCCTGAAATCACGCCCCTGGAAGCGTTGCGAAGTAGAAGCTGCTCACGTACTTAGAAATGTAATTGTTAGTTTCGTGCTGCATCAGGCGTTAGGACTGGCAAAATTAAATGTCGAACTGGAACGCAGCAACGCCGAGTTGGATGCCTTCGCCTATATTGCCTCACACGACCTTAAAGAACCTTTGCGCGGCCTCCACAATTACTCCAGTATCCTGCTAGAAAGTTATGAAGACAGGCTGGATGAAGCGGGTCAGGCCAAACTTAAAACCATGGTGCGACTTACCGAGCGCATGGAAGATTTAATTGAGTCGCTGCTGCATTTCTCACAGGTGGGCCGCCTGGAGCTGAATTTTAAGGAAACTAACATCCAGGAAGTAGTCAACCAGGTTTTGGATATGCTTCAATTGCGGCTGGAAGAAACCATGGTTCAGGTGCGCTTACCTCGGCTGTTACCGAGTGTAAAGTGCGACCGGGTGCGGGTTGACGAGGTTTTTAGCAACTTGATTAGTAACGCCGTCAAATACAACGATAAGGCCGAAAAATGGATTGAAATTGGCTTCATCGAGCCACAGACTCCTTCAGTTGGCCCGGATACTATTGTAACCGGTACGAATTCCCCAATTATTTTCTATGTGCGCGACAATGGCATCGGCATACGGGATAAACATTTTGAAACGATTTTCCGCATCTTCAAACGGTTGCACGCTCGCGATGATTTTAGCGGAGGTACGGGGGCAGGGCTTACCATTGCCAAGAAGGTGGTCGAACGCCATGGCGGCTATTTGCGAGTGGAGTCAGTCTACGGCGAAGGGACTACTTTTTATTTTACTTTGCAAAGTTGAAACCAGGGGTATAAGTCAATATGAAGGCGACAATCGTTAAATCGCTACTGGTAGTCGAGGATAGCGACGAAGATTACGAAGTGTTGGACCTGGCTTTCAGGAAGATAGCGGTAGAAAGCCCGGTAATTCGCTGCATCAACGGGGATGACGCTCTGGATTATCTCTATCAGAGTGGTAAATATGCCGAACCCGACCTGGCTCCCACTCCGGCCCTAATTTTGCTTGATTTGAATTTGCCGGGTACGGACGGACGTGAGGTTTTAAAAAAAATCAAGCAAGACGGAAAACTAAAGCTCATCCCGGTCGTGATTTTAACGACTTCATCGAATACTAATGACATTGAATATTGCTATACAAATGGAGCTAATAGTTATGTAATTAAGCCGCTTAACTTTAAAAAATTTATGGATGAAATTGAGCTTTTTTACCGCTACTGGTTTGAGGTAGTGGCCTTTGTTCACCCGGAAGGAGAGTAACATGGCTGCCGAGCAAATCCGCAAAATTTTAATAGTGGAGGATAGCCCGGAAGACCGGGAACTTATTTGCGGTTATCTAAACCTGGACAGCAAGTACAATTATATCCTATGGCAAGAAGCTCTGGGTGAAAAGGGGCTGGCCCAGGTAACGAAAATACAACCGGATTGTGTGCTGCTTGATTTTGAGTTACCTGACATGGATGGCCTGGAGTTTTTGAACGGTCTGGCTGAAAATAGCATTAACGATCTTCCAGTCATAATGCTTACCGGATATGGCGATGAACGGTTAGCGGTGCAAGCTATCAAAAGCGGTGCGCTCGATTATTTGAGCAAGTACCGGCTTTCCTCCGAAACTTTACTCGGGGCCATTGAAAGTGCCATCAGGAAAGCTGATTTGCAACGCGAACTGCTTGTGCAGCGCGAGCGACTGGAAAAGAGCGAAGCTTTGCTGCGCCTGGCCCTCGAAGCCGGACGAATGGGGGTATGGGAGTGGGACATCATCACCGATAAAGTTCGGTGGGAAGGTAGTATAACGGCGGTCTATGGAACTGATAACGGCAATCTTGGTAGTAACTATGACGACTTTATAAAGCTGCTTCACCCTGACCACCGTCAACTTGCCTCCGAATTAGCTTCCGGTACATATAAACCAGGTGAAAAATACACCACAACTTTACATTGTATCTGGCCGGACGACAGTATTCACTGGGTTGAAAACAAATTCGAGTATTTTTTTGCTACAAATGACCAGCCTGTCCGGGCCATCGGTGTAATAACTGATATTACCGAACGTATACAGGTCGAAGAAGAACGCAATCAACTGCTGGTTGGAGAGCAATACTCTCGCCGGGAAGCTGAGGCTTCTCAAAAGCGTCTGGCTTTTCTGGCCGAAGCCAGTGTAGCGTTGGGAGCCTCTCTTGAGTACAAGACAATTATTGGCAACCTGGGCCGCCTGACAGTGCCAACTATGGCAGACTGGTGTGTGGTAGTTACCCTGGGAGAAGATAACCAGCCTGAGTTGCTGGAAGTGGCCCATAGCGACCCGGCTAAGGAACTTTTGCTCCAACAAATGCTTCAGCGTTATTCCAGCCCACCTGAGATAGGCTTGAAGGTGATGGAGAGCGGCCAGTCCTTCCTGCTTTCTGAGATTTCAGCAGAGTTTTTAGAGGAAACTTTTCCAGACTTACAACACCGTGAACTTCTCCGAAGCCTGGGAGCGGCTTCTGTTTACAATGCGCCCCTGATAGTGCGCGGGAAAACGATTGGAATGATCGGGTTTAATTCGGCCACGCCTGGCTACTACACCCAGGCTGATGTACCTTTAATGGAAGAGTTGGCCCGGCGCATTGCGGTGAGCCTGGATAATGCAAGTCTTTACCAGCGGGTGCAACGGGCCGTCCATACTCAGGAGGAACTAAACCAACTCAAAGATTTGTTTATATCTATTGCCACGCACGAGTTGCGTAACCCCCTTACGGCTGCGAAAGGCTTTACCCAGCTTTTGCAACGCAACTTCAACCGGGAAATCTTGCCCACCTCTCAGGGAGGACATCTCCCCGTTCCGAGCAAGAATCTGGAGTACCTGGCTATAGTGGATTACCAGCTTGAGCGGATGGATGGGTTAATTAACCAATTAATAGATTTTTCCCGTGTCCAGAACAAAAAGCTGGAACTCCGCTACAATCGCGGAGCTGATTTATTAGGACTGGTGCAGCGTATAGTGGAACAGCAGGAACGTATTAACCCTGACCGCCCTATAAATTTTCAGATCAGCGACGAGGTTATAAACGCCGATTTCGATGAAGCCCGGTTAGAGCAGGTCTTAACTAACCTTATAAATAATGCGATCAAGTACAGCCCGGCCGAAACCTCTGTCATTGTGGGTGTGGAGAAACGGTGTTTGCTACTAGCCCCCGACCACCAGCCCGCGACTCCTGCTCCGCTAGAAGCGGTTATATGGGTGCGTGACGAAGGTTATGGCATCAGCCCTGAAGACCAGGCCCGTATCTTTGAGCGTTTCTACCGCGTCAGTGCCGGTGAGGGTCTGGTAGAAGGATTGGGCCTGGGTCTTTATATCAGCCAGGAAATTGTAGCCCAGCATGATGGGCGCATGTGGCTGGAAAGTGTGCCTGGTAAGGGAAGTACCTTTTACTTTTCTATTCCTTTAAACTAATAAACCTGCTTGACCCGGTGCGCAGGGCTGAATGGCTCCAAACCGGGTGGCCCAACCTGGCTTCATCACCAAACAGCAGCAAAGCTTTTTGGTGATGAAGCCAGCTTTGCCCAGTGGGGTTCGCTTACTTACACCTGGACTTTATGGGCACACCAACCTGTGGTGGCTAACACGGGCATTCGCAAAGCTTACAAGGTCTTCGGAATGCTGGATTATTTCACTGGGAAATTATTTTACAGCGGCCATACCGAGCGATTTAATGCTGCAATGAGTTTGGTTCTGTCTTATAAGCCTGGGAATCTCGCTCAGGCGTTTTTGACGATTACCCCATCCTCGGTGATTATCGGCTCTAAAGCGGCCTCAGTTCCGACCGGCTCTAAAGCGGCCTGGGTGCGGGCATCTTCCGTCGCTCTTCTATCACTTATGGGGTCACCAGAGGCCGACATATCGAAGACCTGGGCAGTTTGGGCGGCGGATAAGGTAGCCATATCGTCGCCATTTCCACTTGGGGCGCTATATGTCCCGGCGGTCGTTGTATTAACTAAATTTTGAGAAGCGTCGGAATTGGCTTTATTTTCCGCTTTACGTTTGTCGTTAGTGTGGCCCGTTTTAGCAGAGGTTTTGCCTCTACCGGTGGTCTTTTTGGCCTTACTCTCCATTGCTCGTTCTCCTTTTCCATGATAGTTGTATCCATAACTTTATCCGACAAAATAATTGACCCGGAAACTTAATAGCATAAAGCGGTCCCAAATTTTGGCTGCTGCTAAAGAAAGTTTTAAGATAAGCTTAATTAACTTAAAATATCATAATATCCGGCCCGGTATTGTTATTTAAATTAATTATATCGAATATTACACAATTACTCCGGTAGAAGTTTGGTCAATATACTCCTCTACCCGGCTCAACCATTCACTTGTCAAAGCTTGAAGAAGCGGTGTTTGTTCAACATCTAAAAAATGTCCGGCCCGGTCAAGTACCGCAAAAGTACCACGTGGATAATTATCGAGGATTTCCCAGGCATTTTTATACCCTACCATAGAGTCCTGCCGTCCGGTTACTATTAGAGCCGGTCCAGGAAAGGGTGCAGGTAATTGGTCTACGGAAAATGAAAAACTGGTAAGGTCGCCAACTTTGTCTAAAAAAGCATGGTCAGCAAGGGCAAAAGCCGGTTGTCCGTAGGTACGGAACCACTCAATGCTTTCAACTCTTTGTACAACGGCCATATCGGGGAACCAGCTTTCTTGAGGAGTTAAAGCGGCGAGAAATTTGGCATCTTCAACTAAAATTTGATGAGCGGGAGCTTGCAACTTCGTTAAATCCGTTTCAACTTGAGGTATCCAGAGTGCTACTCCATCAATCATGGAGCCTAACTGGTGGACCATTCCCCGCGCAAGATATCCGCCGTAAGATAGCCCGGCCACGACAAAGCGCTGGTTAGGTGCGACGGTTTGGATGAACTCGCTTACAACTTCAAGAATATGGTCTATGGTTGTTATCCACTCCGCCCCTGGCGTTTTCCCCTGACCGGGCAAGTCAGGATAAATACGCCGCCAGCCTGGACGGTCCTGGAAAATTGGTTCCATGTTAGCCGCCATCCAACGATGGTCTACCGGCTTACCATGTAGCATCAATATTGGGATGCCCGTTCCATATTCCTCGTAATAAACCGGAATGGACCTAATTATAACTTCCATAAGCGCCTCCTTCGTGAGAGGTAGATTATACAGCGAACATTTGTTCCGATTGTGTAATTGTAACATAAAAACCATTTTAAGAAAATAAAAACTGTTAGTGGGCGCAGGATAAAACCTTCTTATGTGGTTCGATTAGCCCCATGAAGTTGGCATCCGACTCTTAACTCATGCTAAAATGGCCGGGCTGACCGAATAGCCCTGAAATGCCCGGCTCAAAGGTGAGCCAATAACCTGTGGTAAATATCCCCAATATTTGTCAAGTAATTTCATATTTTAGAATTCTAAAAGAAAGGACCAAAAGTTGTCCCAGGAAAACACCGGACCCAATATTAGCGATACTTCTTTAACCCAGGCTGCCGGATTAACTTACCGCCTGCACCTCCCTGCCCTCAGCAACCAGGGGGCAATTCCGGCAATTGTGATGATTCACGGTTATGGCGCTAATGAGGGCGACGTTTTTGAGTTAGTGCCTTATTTCGATCCCCGGTTGCTAATTGCGGCCCCACGTGGCCCCGGCCTTTACAGCCCCGACCCACGCGGCAGTTTTAAGTGGTACGACATGGATTTGCAGACCTGCCAGGCCGAACTCGGCGCACCCGACCCCGGCCTCAAGCAATTGTTGGAGTCTATCGGGGTGTTACCGGCCAGTATCGGGTTAGAAATTGACCCCGCCCAGCTTTTTATTGGCGGATTTAGCCAGGGCGCTACAATGTCCCTGGCGGCAGTTAGCGCCCGGCCAGAGCTTTTTGCGGCGGTAATTTGCCACAGTTGCCCTTATTCCGAAGAATTGGCTGAACGCTTGCGCGGGGTGGCGGATAAATTGCGCGGCAAGCCTATTTTCCTGGCCCACGGTCTGCATGATTTCCTGCCGATTGCCGAACATGGCCGCAAAGTGGCGGAAGTTTTACGCGAGATTGGGGTTGATTTGACCTACAAGGAATACGATTTCGCCCACGAAACCAGCGAACAAAGCCGCCAGGATATGGCCCAGTGGCTAAATCCTCGTCTGAAGTAGCTTATTCCAAACCGCTTTGAGGAAACTTGAACCTGATTTTCTGAATAGTGACCACTCGCTACTTTACAGCTTTTTATTTTATAGCCTTTTATAAGGAAGGAATCATACTATGACGATGAAAGCGCAAGGGGTAATCTCGCGTAAAGCCGGGGCTATCGCCGAACTGGAAGAATTTATAATCGAAGACCTGGGACCGGGCGAAGTGCTGGTGAAAATCCTGGCTTCGGGTGTCTGCCACACCGATTTATTCGTCAAAAACGGCGGCGCGGGCGACGGTTTCCCTTTCCTGCTGGGTCACGAAGGGGCCGGTATTATCCAGGAAGTTGGGCCAGGCGTTGAAAAGCCCCGTAAGGGCGATTTTGTTATCCTGGCCTGGCGTGCGCCTTGCGGAAAATGCCGCTTCTGTCTTTTCGGCCAGCCTAATCTTTGCGCGGCCAGCCTGAATGCGAAGCCTCGTTTGAAATCAAAAACCGGCGAAACCCTCAACGCGGTCCTGGGAATCGGCACTTTCTGCGACTATACTGTGGTCCATGCTGACCAGGCTATTGTGGTATCGGAAACTCTACCAGCTCCCCAGATGTCTTTAATCGGCTGCGGGGTTATGACCGGGGTCGGCGCGGCCCTATATACGGCGGCGGTACGGCCCGGCACAAGTGTAGCCGTGATTGGCTGCGGTGGAGTGGGGGATAGCGTTATTCAGGGGGCGCGTCTGGCCGGGGCAACCACTATAATTGCGGTGGACCTGGATGACCGCAAGCTGGAGTGGGCTAAAGGCTTTGGGGCTACTCATACTGTCAATTCCAGTGATGGTAACGCGGTAGAGAAAATCAAAGCCCTGACTGGCGGGAACGGGGTCAACTACTCTTTTGAGTGTGTGGGCCGACCTGTAACCCTCGACATCGCCCTGTGGTGTCGCGACCTGGGCGGAATTTGTACTATTATCGGGGTGGCTTCGGCTGACATGAAAATCGAGCTGCCAATGCAGAAATATTTTTCACTTGGCGGTAGCTTAAGGGTTTCCTGGTACGGCGACTGCTTGCCTTCTCGCGATTTTCCGATGCTGGCGGACTGGTATCAACAAAAGAAGCTTGACCTGGACGGTTTGGTTACTCGCTTAATCAAGCTGGAAGATACCGAAGAAGCTTTCCATGCCATGGAGCGCGGCGAAACCCTTCGCTCAGTTATTACTTTCTAAAGCAGCTTGAAGTTCGATAATTTGAACTATTGCAAGGGGCGGCTAAACGTGGCTGCCCTTTTTGCCAGCCCTGTTTACATTTTTCACCAGCCGTCTAATATCTTATGACCGAATTCAACTACCTTTAAAAAGCTTTATGATTCTGAGCCAGGCCATAAATCACAATAACCGGGAATGACCATCCGGTTGTTAACAATTTGTTAACATCTAATTAATAGCTATTTAACTCCTTATCTAATTTAGATAATTTAGTTTGGCTACTTTCAGCAAAACCTGGACCCCTTAGCCTTACTCCATCCTTGCCTTTCTTATCCTCATAAATAGCCTTAAAAGACAAATCATTTTATTTATTAGTTCTTTTAACATTTATTCATACTAAAAATTACTTTTTATGGAATTCCAAATATCCAATATTTGGCCGTTTAACAGGAAAACCAACTTTAACAAAAGTTTAACAACTTACTAAAGAGCCATTAAAGACTTGTAACTAAAATACTAAGGGAAGTAACAAGGCTAGAAAAGTGCCTTAAATAAGTTAAATAAAGATGTTTAGAAAAGCATTACTGCTTAGAGTGTGCTAACACCACTTGTTTTGGCTTCTCCCACAAAATTTTAATTGAGATTAGTTTTGTTTTGCATCCTTAATTGTGACTGAACAAAAGGAGAGATTTTTGATGTTTTTGAAAAGTAAAGGCGCTAACTTAAGTCTTACTCTATTGGCCGTTTTACTTTTGACTGTTGTATTAGCCGCCTGCGGCGACAATACTAACACTGCTGCTCCTGCCGCGACCACCGCCGCCGCTGGCACTACTACTGCCGCAACTACCGCCGCTGTGGCTACGACTGCTGCTGCGGCTACGACTGCTGCTGTGGCTACGACTGCCGCTGTGGCTACGACTGCCGCCACTACGACTACTGCTGCTGCCACTACCTCCGCAGGTAGCACGGCTGCCGCTGGTAGCGATTCAACTCTTCCTACCGGTATAACCGCTGCCAGCCTTACCGCTAATCTGAACGGTAGCGGCTCTACCCTGGTTAACCCGGCTTTAAAAGTATGGCAAACCGAGTTTGGTAAAATTGCTGGTGGTGTCAAAGTCAATTACCCAGGGGGTGGCAGCGGCCAGGGTCGCAGCGATTTCTTGACCGGTAAGACTGACTTCGGTGTTTCCGATGTGCAGGTAACTGCCGCCGAAGCCCAGCAAAACAACAAACAACTCACTGATATTATCCAGATTCCCTCGACCCTGGCGGCTGTTGTATTGACCTACAACCTGCCCGGCGTAAGTGACCTGAACCTTACCCCTGAAGTAATCGGGGCGATTTACACCGGTAAAATCACCAAATGGGATGATGCCAAGATCAAGGCTGACAATGCCAGCGTGAACTTGCCCAGCCTGGATATTAAATTCGCGGTCCGCTCCGACAGCAGCGGTACTTCCGATGTATTTAGCGGCTATCTGGTAGCCATTAGCCCTGCGTTTAGCGCGGCTATTGGTGGCAAAAGCTCCGGCCAGCCCAAGTGGGAAACCGCCGGTATCAACGTCACTACTGCTGCCGGTAATGATGGGGTAGCCGGTCTGGTTAAACAGACTGCCGGTACGATTGGTTACACCGAAGTTGCGTTCGCTCTGCAAAACAGCCTGACCTACGCCACGGTCAAGAACTCGGCTGGTAAGTTCGTTAAACCGACCCTGGAAAACATCAGTGCCGCCGCTGCCAGCGCCAAACCGGATGACAATCTTAAAATTATCCTGGTCAATCAGCCTGGCGACACGAGTTACCCGATTGCGACTACTACTTACTTCTTGCTCAACAAAACTTATGCCGATGCCGCCAAGGGTCAGGCTATCGTTTCCTTCGTGTGGTACGCTATTCACAAGGGTGGAACCGATGCCAAGACCGCTAACTATGCTCCGTTACCGGCCTCGATTATAAGCCTGGCTGAAGCCAGGCTTAAAACCATCACGGCTGGTGGTTCTCCGATTATAAAGTAAGCATCGGGTTTTAGTTCAGATAATATGACATTTTGGTTGCTAAATTAGCGCCAGAGTTTAAAGCAAGGAACTGTGCAGCCGCGCAGTTCCCTGCTTGTTTAATGGATATAATGCAAAAACTATGACCTTTTTCTAATCGGGATAGAAAAAGGTCATTAAGAATATAAAAGACTAGAGTATATTGCCTGAATAAAATCTGCTACAACTTTTATTCAAAATAATCAGGAGCGACTTTAGGAGGTAGGCGGACCATGGCAACAACCTCGCCGGTAGGTGGTCAGGTTAAAAAAGCTACAGTTGATGGGACTAACCTGGGGGACCGTGTTTTTGCAATAATTACCGCCATTACGGCAGCGTTAGTAGTTGGGATAGTAGTTATATTTGCAGTAATCCTAATAATTGGCTCGTGGAACTCGGTTACTCGTAACGGATTAAACTTTCTAACCAGCATTGATTGGCCGGATAACGGCTTTGACAACGCCCAATTCGGAGCCTTAAATTATATCTATGGCACGCTTATTACTTCGGGTTTTGCTCTGCTTTTGGGCGGCCTTGCCAGTTTAGGGGCGGCTATTTTTCTGTCCGAGTACGCACCTACCTGGCTGCGTGCGCCTCTTTCATTTTTAGTTGAATTGCTGGCCGCCGTACCCAGTGTGGTCTACGGTTTTTGGGGTGTCCAGTTCGTGTCGGGTTTTATGGGCGGGCCGGATGGGGTGGAAAAATCTCTTTCCAATGTTTTTGGCTGGCTGCCTCTGTTTGGTGACAAAGTAACTACGATTCGTGACACTACCCTGACCGTGGGTTTCAACGGTCGTGATATTCTGGTAGCCGGTCTAATTCTCTCGATAATGATTATTCCTACCATTACCTCAATCAGCCGCGACGTAATTCGGACCGTCCCGGACAGCCAGCGGGAAGGTATGCTGGCGATGGGGGCCACTCGCTGGCAGAGTATTCGCAAGGCGGTGCTTTCTTATGGTAAGCGGGGCATTATTGGAGCCTTAATTTTAGGACTTGGACGGGCTTTAGGGGAAACCATCGCGGTGGCCTTCTTAATTGGCGGAGCCAGCACCGTTATTGCGCCGCAACCAACCCTCTTAAACCGGGGCGAAACTATCGCCAGTAAATTTGCTAACAACTATAACGAAATTTCACCGGCAGATACCAATGGCTTCAGCGCCTTTTTGGAACTGGGCCTGGTGCTATTTATTATAACCCTGATAATTAACGTAATCGCTCAAATTCTGGTCAGTCGTGGTACTTCTCATTCCCGGAGTAAAAAGGTTGGCATCGGGCCGACTATTTTTGGTTGGCTTCAATCATTATTCTTTCCCATCCTGGTTTTGATCGCCAGCCCCTTTATTTCGTTGCCGATAGCCCTGATTGTCATTCTAATCTGGGGTTTATTGCGCGGTCTGAAAGCTTATCAGGTCCGGGTGGAGGA
>JAYSYV010000893.1:0-1322 GCA_043727245.1 Chloroflexota bacterium
ACCCTGAGTACCAGGCCCAGAAAAGATTGTTGAGTTAAGGCGGGCGAGGGCCAGCGGCAGGGTAGCATGTTCGGCATCCTGGACGATTACCAGCGGCCAGACAAAGTTATTCCACTCCCCCAGGACCGTAAAGATGGTCATGGCAGATAGAGCCGGAATAATAAGAGGTAAAACTATTTGCCTGAAAATACGGAATTCGCTCGCGCCATCAATCCGGCCAGCATCCAACATTTCATCGGGCAAACTCTTCATATACTGGGTCAGGAAAAACACCGCGAAAGCTTTTGATAATCCTGGAATAATCAAGCCCTGGTAAGTATTAATCCAACCCAGGCTCTTCATGGTCAGGAAGTTAGGAATAAACAGCACCTGCCAGGGAACCATCATGGAGGCTATCACCACGATAAATATAATTTGGCGACCGGGAATCTGAACTTTAGCCAGTACGTAGGCTGCCAACGAGGCAATCAGCAGACTGAGTACCGTAATCGTGATAGTAACAAACAGGCTGTTCATAAAAAAGGTCGCAAACCCAAACGGCGCGTCGGTCAGGCGCTGGAACAAGCCTAGAATATGATTGGGCGGCTTATTACCCACTGCGTCATAGAAGTTATTGAAAGTTGGATCGGTGATAAAGAAGCTGGGCGGTACTTTTACCAATTCCGGCACCGTCTTGAAAGAACCCAGTAACATCCAGTAATAAGGCAGCAGCATGGTCAAAGCTAACAGGTAAACCGGTATGCGGATAGCGTGATATTTCCATGGAGATTTGTTTCTATTAACCATAAAATTTCCTCCCTAACAAGCCTATTATTTGTCCTCACGGCCTAAGCGCAGGTTAATGAGGGTCATAACAAAGATAATGGCAAAAAGCACCCAGGCAATACTTGAAGCATAACCCAATTCGAATCGAGTGAAACCCCGGTCGTAAAGATAAGGCACTATTGTCAGGGCTGAGTCAAGCGGACCACCGATGTTGCCCGCGCTGGAATAGATTAGATAAACCATATCAAAGACCTGGAAAGCGCCGATTAGTCCGGTTATAACAATATAGATAGTAGTTGGTTTAAGTAGTGGCAGGGTAATAAAAAGAAACCGCTGCCGGCTATTTGCACCATCAATCGCAGCGGCCTCGGTCATGTCGCTGGAAATTGACTGGAGTCCGGCCAGGAAGATTATCATGGTGCCACCCATACCACCCCACAAACTTATGATAATCAGGATTGGAATGGACCATTCAGGACTTGAGAAAAAAACGATAGGCTGAATCCCTAAAAATTTAAGTAGGGTATTAGCCAGGCCATAATCAGCCGAGGTAAAGA
>JAYSYV010000894.1:0-1321 GCA_043727245.1 Chloroflexota bacterium
AGTTTCCAAATACCAGGTTAGCCCGTAGATTATATCATGACGTGTTTAAAGTGAGGCAGTCTGTTACAGTATCGCTAGCAGGTAAATTGCTAACTTAACGCTTTCTTAATTCAAGTCTATTGACACAGATTATTGCAACAGGTATATTGTTTTAATTAGGCAAAGGTTAAATATCTACAAGTTGGGAAATACTGTTTAACAGTTGTATAAATCAAATCACTTTTTAATAAAATTAAATCAACGTGAGCAGGCATTAGAATATTATCCACCTGGCTCAACAAGTCCACATCCACACTCATAGCACAGAAGCCGGTCGAAGTCCCGACCGGCTTCACTATTTCCCCCCAATTAAATCAAATAACCGACCGGTTTGTGGTATGCTATGTGCCAGCTACAAGTTTTTGTACAACCAGAAAACTTAGTAACTTCTGTAAAAAAACTTGATATAAGCCTTACTCCTGGTCCTGGCCTGAGCTTACAGAAAGGATAAACCGGCGTGAAAATATCGAAGAAAGTCATTAGCTTAACCGGCCTACTAGTGGCAGCGACTCTTTTATTGGGAGCCTGCGGCGAAGAGGCCGCCACCGCTACTCCAGGCTCCACCAACTCTACCGCCGCTCCTTCGGCCCTGGCTACGACCGGTGGCACGACAGGGGCCGCAACCACTGGCGCGACCGTCAACGGCATACCCGATGCAACCGTTCTCCCCGCTATTCCCGGCACGACTGAGGTTAAGGTTGATTCAACCATCGGGATGGAAGTCGCTAAACAACTTGGCGTGCCGACTCTGGCCGTCAAATTGCTGACCTCCGATGACGATGTAACCAAATTAGGTGAGGCAACCGATGCGGCTTTGACCGCTAAAGGGTACGCCTTTGGCATTCCGGGTCTGGCAAAACCACTCAGTCAGAACGGCGGAACGGTCGGGTTGTATTCAAAAGCCGGTTCGAGCGATATTCTTTTCACGGCAGTGCCTATTCCCGATAACACGGTTGATGTAGGCAAAAGTATTCCCGGTATTGACGCGGCCTCGGCTCAGAAATTCGCCAACCAGATTAAAGGTAAAAAGACCCTCTTGATCGTAATGACCGGGCCGAATTTGCTGCAAGCCCTGGTGCAATTAGGCCAGTCCGGCACTGGAACCATCACCGGCACACCCGGAGCCGTAACAGGGGCTACTCCGACTGTCGCAAGCGCGACACTTCCTAGCGGCACTAAAGCCGCTGGGGCCGCTACAACCGCCGCACCGACCAGCAGCGCGGCTACTACTACCAGCGCCGCCAGACCAGCAACCAGTGTAGGGGCGGTTAGCGGTACAGAT
>JAYSYV010000895.1:0-1321 GCA_043727245.1 Chloroflexota bacterium
CCGCGCTACAACCTGGCAGTCGTCACCAACGATATATACACCCGCGAAGATGCCGAATTCTTACTGCGGCAGGGTACGCTGCCCCTGGAACGCGTGCGCGGCGTAGAAACCGGCGGATGCCCTCACGCCGCCATCCGGGAAGATGCTTCCATGAACCTTGAAGCCATTGCGGACCTTGAAGAAAGTTTGCCCGGCCTGGAACTGCTCTTTGTGGAGAGTGGCGGCGATAACCTGGCGGCGGCTTTCAGCCCGGAACTGGTAGACGTTTTTATCTATGTGATTGATGTAGCCGGGGGCGACAAGATTCCTCGCAAGGGTGGTCC
Organism: Chloroflexota bacterium; assembly: GCA_043727245.1. Classification (GTDB taxonomy): domain Bacteria; phylum Chloroflexota; class Chloroflexia; order Chloroheliales; family Chloroheliaceae; genus 54-19. The sequence continues at coordinate 324 of JAYSYV010000895.1, forward strand.
CGGCATTACCCGTTCGGACCTGCTGATAATCAACAAGATTGACCTGGCTCCCTACGTAGGCGCTTCCCTGGAAGTAATGGAACGGGATGCAAAAATGATGCGCTCTGACAAACTCTTTCTTTTTACCAACATGAAAGACGAAACCGGGCTGGACCGGGTGATTGAATGGCTGGAAAAAGAAATCGCGATCCCGGCCAACCAACGGCGCACCCTGATTGATGTCCATTCGCCTTTTTCGGGAGAACAACACTCCCATTCTCACGGACATTCGCACTCGCATTAGGGGGAATTTAAAACTCGCCCTAGCCCGGTAGCCAATCCAGGGTTATAATATGGAGCAGGGTCGGAACATGATTGCCTGTTCGGACCAGGCTTATTCCAGAATTGAAGCGGCCCGGAAAGTCTACGACAGGGCAAACCTGGGGGAAGAATAAAAACCTTTTACACTTTCTTTAGCCGAAAAGCTCGGCCACTTTCAGCCTGAAACCCGGTAGTACTTCCTCACCGTCAAGTTCATCATTTAGACCCAATTCCATAAACGGCCCCGGTTGAGTGGGATGATAGACCTCGACTATTTTTCGGGCCGGGTCAATCGCCCAGATAATCTGAACTCCGACTTCCTGCCAGTCTTTGATTTTCGGTCGGGCGGTAAGGCGTTCGGGAGTGCTTCTCAAATCAGTTGGGGAGTGAATTTCTACCACTAAGTCAGGCACAGAATTTAGGGCTTTTTGGGTTGTGGCTGGGAGGCGACTGGCTACTATGTAGCCCAGGTCCGGGATGGGCATCCAGCCTGTCCCCACATTGAAAGTGGTATCAAACCACATTACGCCAAACTTATCTTCAGGATCAAACAGGGTAACACGCTTATTGATAAGCCGGGCAATCGAGCCATGTTCACCACCTAGCAGTTTGTCGGAGAGAGCCTTATTTTGGCCGAAAGGGTACTACCTGTAGTTCTAAATTGAGACGCTTTGTCTATAAGTGGTAGTCATTTCGAT
>JAYSYV010000896.1:0-1320 GCA_043727245.1 Chloroflexota bacterium
GAGGTTAAATTGCGAATGGTTTTGATTACGCTATAGGCGGTCAGGGCGGAAGTGCGAGGGTTGTCGGGGGAGGGGTTGCCGCAGACCTGAATTGTAAAACTGCCCGATTTACCGCTGAAGTAAATTTCGTGCAGGTTGCGGGTGATGGTCGGGTCGGCGAATATGCGGGCAACCGTCCGGTCAAGGCCGATTCCGGCACAGGCCAGGGTCGCTGCGACATTGACATTCTGGGGGAAACGTCGGACGGCTTCGCGGGCCGTACCCTCGAAAATACAGACTGGCTGGTTGGTAATCTCGGCCAGGTTGACCGTTTCCTCGGCGGCGGTCCCGACCCAGGCGGCTGGCGGTTTGCGGGTGGTAATGCTCACTTCGTCCAGCCCGACCAGGGCCGCACTGACCAGGGCATCAATTCCACCGATAGCCCCGGCTGGAATAATCAGCCGCCGCCCGTACTGACCAGCCAGGGCCGCCAGACCTTCAAACAGGCTGTCATCGGTAAAAGCGCCGGTAGCACAGACCAGCAAATCGCGTTTGGTCATGAGGGCTTCCGAGCCGTAAAGGCGCACCGCTTCCTGTCCGGCGGCTTCCACCACCAGGTTTGTCCCGGCTTCAAAAAATTCTTCGGGGTCGCTAGTAAGCACCGGGTCCAGGTCCAGGTAAGTCAGGAAAGCCTGGGCCGGGTCCAGGTTGGCGGGACGTACGAGGACGGCTTCCAGGCTGGCCTGCCCGGCCTGTCCTTCCGCGATAGCTCGCGCCAGGCTCTTACCGATAGTACCCAGCCCAATCAGGCCAATCTGCACTTCATCGCGTAACATTTCCCCTACTCCCTGTCTGAATTAAAAAGTTTGCGCCTTTGTTACTATTTAATTCATTAAACCTTAAAACCCTTTCACATCAGGTCAATTTCTGACCAGTAACAGGTTAATGGATTACTGAAAACTGTTTACCAGGATAGATTCTAAACTAATTCACTGGCTGCTTCTTCTAGCAGCCTGTCGGAGTAATCAAAATGACTACCACTTATAGACAAAGCGTGTCAATTTAGAACTACAGGTAGTACCATTCCAGACAAAATAAGGCTCTCTCCGACAAACTGCTAGTCCGCTTCCATGATGGTCTTAGGGCGTACCTGACTGTTTCAGATAGTGGTTAGCAAAGTTTATAAGCAGTACTTTTTGAAGCTCCTGGACTGGCCCAGGAGCTTTTCATATTGGGTACGAGTCTGGATTTCATTATTAGGGGCCAGCCCTTCAGTGACGCCTGGAGGAAACAACTATTTCGACAGGTCAGATGAGCGACATTATTTTGGGGTTCTATGCG
>JAYSYV010000897.1:0-13095 GCA_043727245.1 Chloroflexota bacterium
GGTTTTACCTGACTGGCAGGTCGGTTGGAACAGTTTCAGCCGGAGTGGTCGGGTTTTTGGGTGGGCCGCCGGACGAGTAGCGCATTCGCAGGCGCAGGATAGCGCCTGATACGCCGTTGGGCATGAAATATATAAAGACGAGAATCAAAAGGCCGTAGAAGATACTTTCAAAGTTCTCGATTGAGCTGCCGAATACGGCCTTGATGGTGTCGTTCACGGCGCTAATAAAGGGCGGCAGAATGGTTATTACCGCCGACCCCAGCACCGAACCCCAGACCGAACCCAGCCCGCCGATGATGATAGCAGTCAGGAAAAGAATTGATTCCAACACACTAAAGTTGATGCTGTTGGCATCCAATTGGCCTACCTGGAAGGCGAAAAGGCTCCCGGCCACCCCGGCATAAGCCGCGCTTACCACGAAAGCCAGCAGCTTGTAGCGGCCCAGGGCTACCCCCATAGCCTGGGCGGCGGTTTCGCTATCCCGGATGGCATAAAAAGCCCGACCCGGACGGCTTCGGGTAATATTCAAGGCCAGTACCAGCATTATCAGGAAGACCACCAGGAACATGAAATAGCGTCCCAGGTCATTCTCGGACTGCAATCCAGGCAAGTTTTGTTTGGGTACATTCAGCACGCCGATTTTAGTTGCCAGGTCGTTGGGGTCGCTGTAAAGGGCAGCAATGTCCTGGCTACCGGCCAATAGTTGGGGAATAGCGACGCTAAAGCCAAAAGTGGCGACCGCCAGGTAAGGCCCGCTCAGGCGCAAGGCGGGCAGACCCAGAACCAGGCCCGCTATGCCTGTACCTAACCCGGCCACGATGATAACCAGCCAGAACGGCCAGCCCTGCCGGGCCACAAAATAGCCGCCGATATAGGCTCCAATCTGGAAAAGGGCAGCGTGACCTATCGAGATTTGACCGGCTACCCCGGTCAGTAGGTTCAAGCCCAGGCAGACGATAGCCAGGATTAACCAGAGATTGAGCTGAGAATAGGTATAATTATTGGCCCCGAAGAAGGGCAAAATTGTAATCAGCCAGGGTAGGGCGGTAAAGCCGAAGATGATTAATACCCAGCGGGTGTATTTCCCCGAAATGGTTTGTTGAATTTTAGTCCAGTTCATCTTATCCGCCTTATACCTTCTTCCGCACGGTCTTGCCAAGCAAACCGTTGGGTCTGACCGCCAGTACAAGGATAATAATTAAAAAGGCGATGCTGGCCTGTAATCCGTTGCCCAGGTAATACCCGGCCAGATTATCTATTATGCCGATAAGCAGACCGCCCAGCAGCGCCCCCGGCAGGCTAGTGATGCCGCCCAGGACCGCCGCCGCGAAAGCTTTTACCCCGACATCGGTCATCATGTTCGGTTCGAGTTGCAAGCGGGGTCCGGCCAGCACCCCGGCTATCACCGCTAACATCAGCGATAAAGCCCAGGCAAAGCCGTTCAGACGGCCCACATTAATACCCATCAGGCGGGCCGCGAAAGCATTCTGGGCCATCGCCCGCAATGCCGTGCCAACCAGGGTGAAGCGGAAGAATAGATAGAGTAAGGAGGAAAGTATCAGGCCGACCACCAGGAAGTTTATGGCTTCGAGGGTGATAATTATTGAATTGGGCGCGTCGCCCAGCAGGATTGGTTTCCCGGCAACTGCTTCGAGGCGAGGAAAAGGCCGAGTTTCGGCTTTCCAGACCCAACTTGCCAGGCCGTAAAGGAGCGTCCCGGCCCCAATAGTAGCTAAGACCTGGCTCAAAACCGAGGACTTTGCCAGTGGGCGCAGCATGAATTTCTCCATCGCCATGCCCAGTAAAGCGGCTGCGACCAGGGCTATAACCAGGCCGCCCAGGAATACACCCCACCCGACCCTGGCCGGGATGTCAGCGTTTGGGTCGAAAGCACTTACCCCCAGGATAAGACCCATGCCGCTGTAGGCAATATATGTCAGGAACATTGCCATCTGGCCCTGGGCAAAATTTACCACGTCGGAAGATTTATAGATGAGGACAATGCCCATTGCCATGAGAGCGTAAATACTGCCGAAACTGATTCCATTTATCACACTTTGAAGAAAAATAGTCCAGCTAAAAGGTGGTGTGGCGGTCTGCGGGGCCAGGTAAAGTGAGAGTTGTACAAAGTTCGCCCAAATTGCCAAAGCTGCCATTGCTTTGAAACCCTTTCCGGTTCTATATGAAAATATTACCTACTTTGCTTATGCGGATTGCGTTGAATTGAGGTATAACCTGCGTTACTTTATACAAACAGTTGCGGCGTGGTATCGGGCAATTTGATGGCAGGGAATTTACTCCCTGCCACTACACCATACCCGGAGGAAGTTTAGATTACCAGGGCCGATAACCCGGCAATCTAAACTAACCCTTGCCTTACTCAACCTGAAACCGCTTCGTATTAGGGTTTGTATTCAATAAAGTCGCTCTTTTTAATAAAGCGGCCATCTTTGGCACTGGCCTGGGTGAAGTAAACCGAGTTCTGACCCTGGTGATTGGTGGGGCTATAGCTAATCGAGAAAGTCAGACCTTCTTTCCAGTTATCCATAGTTTCCATGGCCTTGACAAAACTTTCCCTGGTTAAATCCTTACCCGCCCGCTTCAGACCTTCGACCATAATCTGAGCTTCGGCGTAACCACTGGCGGCAAAACCTCCGGCGGTTTCTTTAGGGGCATTTTTAGCCATAAAATCTTTGAACGCGACAACTTTTGGATCGGTATTGGCCGGGTCGGTAACGTCCGGCAGCCAGGCCGAAGACCAGGCTTTATCAATCGTGTTGGCCGAAAGCTTGAACAGGGCCGGGTCGTTGGCAACCGCGCTCAATAATAAGGTCGGATGATAGTTGAGGTCGCTGATAGCTTGCAGAATAGCCCCGGTTGGCGCGGGAACCGACCAGAAGATTACAGTGTCTGCTCCGCTCTGCTGCAATTTGAGAGCCTGGCTGCTAAAGTCTTTGTCGGTGGCCTGGTAGGAAACCTGGGCTACGATTTCCTTGCCTTTGGCTTTGGCAACCGTTGTAATGGCATCCAGACCTTCTTTGCCAAAAGCATCATCCTGGTAGAAGACGGCAATTTTCTTGGAGCCTAAAGTATCGGCGGCGTAGCGTGTTACCAGGGTGGCTTCAACCTGGTAGTTGGTCTGGACAGCAAAAATCGGTCTTTTGAGGGGATTGGCGATGAAGCTGGTTCCGGTAGCCGCTCCAACATGAGGTACACCGTTCTGGACCAGGTACTCCATAACGGATATGTTGTTAGCTGTACCAAGCCCGGCCACCAGGGCAAAGACTTTATCCTGTTCGACCATCTTTTTGACTACGGTTTGAGTCTGGGAAGCCTGGTAGGCATCATCCTGGTAAATAAATTTAATTTGACGACCGTTGATACCGCCATCGGCATTAACCTTTTTGAAGTAGGCATCTATTGTGCGGTCAATAGTGCCATAGGCGGCGGCTGGTCCGCTCTGCGGTCCCCAGCTTCCGATTACTACTTCAGTAGCGGTGACACCGTTGGTGTTACCGGATGTATTCAGGGTCGGGGCGGCCCCTGCGGCGGTCGTTGCGCTAACGGCAGTGGTTGCTACAGCGGCAGTGGTAGGCACGGCGGCAGTGGTAGCCACGGCAGCGGTTGTAGCCACGGCAGCGGTAGTGGCGGCTGGGGCGGTAGTAGCAGCCAGGGCAGCCGTAGTCGCCGCTGTGGGATTGGTGGCGGTATTATCACCGCAGGCAGCTAGAAGGCTAGCCAGTAACAGAGTGAACAACAAAAAAGAACATCGCGCCAGCGAGCTTCGCCTTGTAAAGAACCTTATCATCCGAATTCTCCTCCTTGAGATGGGCGTTAAAGATCAATTAACTTTTAGGACTCGAAAGCTTTCAGCAATATAACGAGGAATGAGTCTGTCCGATAAATTGCCTGGAATTAGCTTGAAACACCGGCCTGAAACTTGAATCCTGGCCGGAAAAGCTTAATCAACCGTAAGTCTAAAGTACCTCCTTTCTGATGAGTAGCGGCAGGGCTGACATTTACTTAAAATATGATTGGAAGGAATATCAGTTTTAGAGCCTGGTTGGGATAAAACCTGCGTAAAGTTTATAGTTTATACTATCATAGGTCTTAATAATTGCAAGCGGATACTCACATAATTTTCGGAAGCTCCCACACCTCTTTAGATATTCCAAACCTCTTGACAACTGTACCGTCCAGACGGTATACTAAGTTCATGAAAAAAGATATTACTCAGACGAATACTCGCGAACTTCTTTTGCTGGCGGCGAACCAGCTTGTCCTGGCGGAAGGAGTAATACACCTGACGCTGGAAGCGGTGGCTAAAAAGGCCGGGGTGAGCAAGGGCGGCTTGCTTTATCATTTTCCGAGCAAAGAAGCCCTGATTAAAAGTTTAATTGAACACCTGAATGCTCAGTTCGAGGGCGAAGTTGCCCGCCACCTCGAAACCTCTAATGAGCCGCAAGCAGCAGAAAACCGGGCGACCGGTAGCTGGTTGCGGGCTTATATCCGGGCGACCTTTGATGCTAGTAAGCTGGCCGATAACTGGCTGGGCAGCAGCGCGGCTATCCTCACGGCTATCTCGACCAACCCGCAGCTATTAGAGCCTTTCAGGAACAGTTTCGCGAGCTACCAGCAGCAGGCCGAACAGGATGGGCTTGACCCGGCCCTGGCGACTATTATCCGGCTGGCGGCTGATGGCTTATGGCTGGCGGAGTTGTTTAAGCTGGCTCCGCCTGGCGGGGTATTGCGGGAGCAAGTCGAGCTTCTTTTGTTGGAACTTAGCCGGGGCGACATTCATAAAAAGGGTTAGCCGGGCCTGGTATTTGGCCGGTTATTTGAATTAGCAAAGCAATAATAATTTTAGAAAAGGTAAAAGTATGACCTGGGCGATGGTAATCGTGGCCGGATTTTTTGAAGTGGGTATGGCGCTTTGTTTAAAGGAAAGTAAGGGCTTTACCCAGCTCTGGCCGAGTATTGGTATGGTTGTGTTCGGGGCCATAAGCTTTATTTTATTAAATTTGGCGCTCAAGAATCTGCCGGTAGGTACGGCTTACGCGGTCTGGACCGGGATTGGCGCGGCTGGAACGGCCATTCTGGGGATTGTTTTGCTGGGTGAATCGGCGGCGGTGGTTCGGTTGCTTTCGATAGGATTAATTGTGGCTGGCGTAATCGGGCTGCAATTATCCGGGTCGGGACAGTAATTTTGTGGGGCAGCTTTGCTTTATTTCTCCTGGGATAGACTGAATTAAAGGTTGATAAATGAGCCTGGGGTGGGTAAAGAAGGACGATATTTTGGTTGTCGGTAAGGCCGAGGCCGGTAAATTGGAGTTCCAGCCTGCCTAGATGAATATGCCCACATTTTGCAAGGCTGTAATCCGTGATTTGAAGGTAGAACTGGATTAAAGCCATAAGATAAGTTTAACGCAAAAGAGGACATATCCCCAAAATTGTCAGTATCAGTCGGTAGCAAACCACAAAGTAGTAAAGGGAAGACGTTATTGCTGGGAACTTGCGCTCCAATCTTCTAAAGATGGCCCACCCCGGTTGTATGCCGTGGTATCCAGCACAGCTAACCAATCAAAATCGGTGAAGCTTTGGGCGTTGAGAGGTTCCGTATAGCTCCTGTTCTTTTTACTGCCAGAGCGAATCGGAAGTGCCGCTATTTCCTCTGCACCAAGTCCTTGCCCTTGATAGGTGGGAATGAACCGCCCCGGCCCGAGAACGGAGGTTAACCGCGCCTCAAGCGTACCGACTTCTGGCTGGCCGATCCCGTTGGCTGGCGATTCGCCAATGGCTGAACCAATGACTGTATAGCGGCGACCGAACATTTCATTAAGATGAGATCCAACCGGCCACCATATCACCGTCTCATTACCCCATTGCCATTGTATCTTCCCACGCTTGAGATGGCTATTGTGGGCAAAAACCATTACTTTGCCGCGACCCTGCTCACGGGAGACGATGTACGCCAGGTTATCTGCCATTATTGCGGCACGGATGCCGAGCAGTCTGGCCTGCCGGTAATCGGACGGTTGCGCTAACACTGCATGATAGTGTAAAAGCTGCCGCGCCTCAACTGCAAACTGTAATGCCTCCAGGAAGCGGGTTTTGTCGCTTTTTGCCACCAATTCGGGACGACGCACAAGCAGGTGAGCAATGAGTTGCTCCGTCTCAATGCGCAGCGCCTTTGCCTCGGCAGACTGGCCTATCGCTTTTGATAGATCGAAAATAGCCGCCGGGCTTTCCCAATCGGCATCTTTGCCAAGCAGCGCCTCAATGCGATTTCGAAATTCCTGGCTATCAGCGCTATCAGCGCCATCAACCGAGCTGAGGTAATCAAGCGCAAAGTTTAGAGTCTGGCGGGGACTATCTGTGACAGGCACATCGGTCGGGCTATCGAAACCATAGAACTGGAGTTTAATAGGGTGGGCCGGATCAGCATTGTATTGTCTCATCCACTCGACAAGTTCTCTATTCGCTGCAAGCTTTCCAAAGCCGTGACTGAATCCGGTATCTTGGACCGCCTCATAAACTGCCGGACTGCCGCCAAGCACGTATTCATTGAGGATGTGTCCGCGAGGAAAACTGCTCTCAATGGCAATGGCACTGTAGCCATGAGCTTCTACAAGGCGTTGGAAAAGCTTATTGCGAAGGATAAGCAGCTCTTCCCCTCCATGGAGGGCTTCTCCAAAACCAAGCACTTCTACCGAATTGCCAAGTGAGTCGATCACCTTATCAACGGCGGCGTTGAATTCTGGGCGAGAATCGAGCGAGAATGGGATCGCCTCGTGTACAATCCAGTCGTTGAGTGTCGCATATACTACTGCTGTTGCTGCCTGCGCCATTGGTATAACCTCCGTTGTTTTCACTGTAACATTCATCCAATGAGAAATCATCTGCTTCTGCTGCTTATATCTACCATTCTACTGTACAACACGGATGCAAGATTAGAGGGTATAAAGAGAGCCAGGAGAGTGAGTAGGAACATAAATGGGTCAAACAGGCTCAATATACCTGGGTTTATGTAATATTGGGTTTATGTAATATAACGAATAGTAAATTATAAAAAGCCTCTACTATTGATTTGGGAGTTTTACATGAAGCCTGGTAACATATTAATTTATTCGGAGGAAGTCGAGTGTACCGTTTCGGGGGGTTGTGCAAGAATCCCCAATATGTTAAACCGGACATCTGGCAACATTCTCCAGCAAACATCAGCCGCACCGTAATCGGAGGAAGCTTGGATTTATGGCTATCTTGCGGTAAACAGGTTCATTTGGTATGCTAACTCCTATAATATTAGTGGTATATTGACAGGCCAGCCTGGATTTCCGCATATACATATATAAGAAGGTACTTAAAAGTAGAGGATAGGAGTTATTTAAAATGGAAGGATTTAGCGCCGAGTCATTTTCGGCTACCCTGGCGCTGATAGGGGCGGTCATACTGGTTTCTGCTCTCCTTTCGGGCATAATTGAAAAGAGCGGGCTGCCCCAGGTAGCTTTTTTCCTGGCATTAGGCGCGGCGCTGGGTCCAGCCGGGTTGGGTGTCCTGGATATTAAACTCGACTCTTCCATGCTGCGGATAGTCGCGACCTTGAGCCTAGTTATGGTCCTTTTTACTGACGCGGTTACACTTAACCTCAGCGAAGTCCGTAAAAATGGGAAACTGGCCCTGCTGGTCTGCGGGCCGGGTACACTTTTTTCGGCAGTGTTAATAGGGGTTGCCAGTTGGGCTATTTTGGGATTGCAACCGGCGGCGGCGGCGATAGTGGGGGCCGCCCTGGCTTCTACCGACCCGGTTCTCTTGAAGAATCTTATCCGGCTGCCCGGTGTGCCAGGTTCAGCCCGGCAAGCCCTCCGTTTCGAAAGCGGCATGAACGATATTGTTCTGCTGCCAATTGTGCTGGTAGCGCTGGTTTTTCTCCAGGAAAGTGCTACGCCCAGCACAGACCAGTTAGTAAAACTGGGCCTCGATCTTTTAGTCCTGGGTCCGGGAGCCGGTATAGGGGTCGGGTTGCTGTCCATAGCGACAATGGACCTCATTCGCAGACGCTTTGGTATCCGGCGAGATTACGAATCGCTTTACTCGCTGGGAGTAGCTTTTACAGCTTATGCAGCCGCCGAAGCAGTCCACGGCAGCGGCTTTCTGGCGGCTTTCGCAGCCGGTCTGACTATCTCGGCCCTGGACATCGAACTTTGCGACTGCTTTCTGGAATACGGCGAGACTACCTCCGAAATGGCCCTTTTGCTGACCTTTGTGCTTTTTGGCGGTTCGTTGATATGGAGCGGTTTTGGCATATTAACCCTGACGACCTTCGCCTTTGCGGTCGTGGCGTTACTGGTCAGGCCAGTGGCTTTTCTACTGGCCCTGGCCCCGGTAAAGCTTATTCCGCGCAGCCGGTGGTTGATTGCCTGGTACGGCCCACGTGGTTTAAGTACACTGCTGTTAATCCTGCTGACGGTTTTTGCCAAGGCTCCCGGCAGTGAGTACCTGTTTCAAATTTGCTGCCTGGTAGTTTTGCTGTCGATTTTATTACACGGTTTCTCACCTGCGTTAATTAGCCGGTCCAGAACAAAGTCAAAGGCCACTGCACTGGCTCGACAAACTGCGCCGGAACTAACTTCATTAGAACCGGAGGAAATCCCACCTCAAAGCCTTAAAAGTGATACATCCCAGGAAAGCTTTCCGCTACCGAGCGGTACGGCGGTCATTTCGACTGCTAAACCGGTATCATCGGATCAGGCTAAAAAGCCCGAAGCTGAAGTGCAAAGCCCGAATTTTACTCCGCTGAACGCTTTACGCTTAATTGGCCCTCATCACAAACCGCCACCGGAGATGCCGGTCCTATCAATTAGTCCGGCCACGCCTTCCTCTCCTGACACAGAAGATACGGTGAAGGAGTCAGCGGAGCTAGGATCGCCCAACAGCCGGGAATTTATTTCGCTTGATAGCTTTAAACACCTTTTGCAAAAGGACGAGCCGGTAGTTCTACTGGATGTACGGACCGAGCGCACTTTTGAGGTGGGCGAAGAACAGGCCAAAGGGGCTGTCCGGCTGGATCCGATGTACGCGGTCAAACAGGCTACCGAGTTAAATCTACCCCGGCAAAGCTGGCTGATAGCCTATTGTGCTTGAAGGAATGAAGCAACAAGTGCCCGTGTGGTACGAGAACTTCAAAGAGCCGGATGGTCCAAAGCCAGAGCTTTAATTGGCGGCTGGGAAGGCTGGCAGAAAGCCGGTCTGCCGGTCGAGGTCAAGCGGCAAGATGATATAGAAGCAACCAGTTAAACGTCTGCTTCTATATGAATATAAAGACGGCCCTTTCTTCAAAGTTGAAGAAAGGGCCGTCTTGTGTCGAAAGCAAGGCTATAATTCGCTGAACATAATGCCGCTTTTGAAAGGATTTTGGGGCAGGTAGCACACCTGGATGTTGGAGCCGACCTGCCAGCCCATCCGAATAACCAGGTCAGTTTTAATATTCTCGGTCCGGCGGATAAATTCCTGGCCCAGGCTATCCCGGAAGACATATTCGACTATCATGTAGACCGGGCGATTGTTTAACAGTAAAGTGTAGTTGCGGTCAAGAAAGGTAATCCGCGCCCCGGTTTGAAGGCCACTAGCGGCGATTTCTTTCAACTCACCATGCCGGGCCACTCCACCAATCAGGTTAATTATTCCGCCGATAGTCAGCAGTCCGCCTACAGCCCAGCAAATGATGGAAGGTAGCAGCAGGGTTAGACCCAGGTTGACACCGACACTGGCCGCCGCACCCTGCGCTCCACTGTTAGAGGTGGAGAAGTAAACGATAAAACCGACTACGATAATACTTATACCAGTGATTAAGAGAATAATTGCTTTCATTTTATTTACCCCTTTCAGGATTTAGGGCGGTTTTTATTCGACACTATAACTTTAAAGTATGAATGGGGAAGTTACCTTGCAGGTTGCTTGCAGTTAGTTAGCAACTGGTTGGCAGTTAGCTGGTAGTTTTATCCGGCTAGAGTTCCAGGCGGTAGCCCATGCCCCGGACAGCCCGGATATAGGGCAAGCGGTTGGGGTCAAGCATATCCAGCCGCTTACGCAGGCGGGAAACCAGGGTTTCGAGGGCGGTATCGAGGGGAATATCGGACATGTCGGGCGCATTGTAGAGTTTTTCAAAAATCAGGTCGCGAGAACAAACTTTACCCTGCTGCTGGTAGAGTAAGGCCAGTAATTTCCATTCGAGAGGGGAAAGAGGAGGAGTCAGCAAGCGACTGGCCAGTTTTACCTGAACAGCCTCGAAATCTATTTCCAGGCTGGTGTAGACTGGTTCGGGTTTAAAGAAAGCGGCGGTAAAAGTGGAGGCTGTTTCGGTAAAATCTTCCGCTTTAGCGATGACAAAAGTAAATTCATGACCGGCTACTTTCAGGCGGTCCCCGGTGTGCAAGAGCTGGTCGGACTGGACCGGCTCGCCGTTTAGCCAGGTGCCGTTTTTGCTGGCTAAGTCCCGGATTAAAAACTCCCCGGTGGACAGGAAAATAAGGGCGTGCTGGCGTGAAACCTTGCGGCTGTTGATGACTATTTGATTATCATCGTCCCGGCCCAGGCTAATTGTCGGCATGGAAAACTCATAAACATCGCCCGTGCTGCTGATAAGGCGGGCGGTAGGTTGTCCTGGTTGTTCGATTGGTTTGTTGGTAATGTTGTCGCTCAGAGTTCGCACCTTTTCTAATGTCCAGTCCTACAGGCTAAGATTTGTATCAGCCAAGTATAGCAACCCCTGGTTATTTTGCAAAGCCGGTTGAACTCAGAAGGTATTTAGTATAAACGGTCAAAACTTTCAAACTGTGACCGCTATCACTATGCAAACCCCTGGCGAAAGTTAATAATAGAATTACGATTTCCTAAAAGCTATGGAGTAGCCAATGCTAGTAGAAGAACAATTAAATTTGATTCAAATGGCCCTGGATGAACAGCGCGACCAGTTAGTTGATTGCGAACGCCGGTGTGAAACCGAAACGGACCCCAAAAGCCAGGAGTTTTATGCCAGTTTCAGGCTTCAAATCAAACGAAACGTGGCCCAACTTGAAGAATTAGCAGCCTCTCCCCCCACCCATTCTGAATTAGACCTGTCAATCTTACCGCTTTCCACGGCAGCGGTAGCTTCGCCGGTTAATTATCACGGTTTAATGCCCCGGCCTGGCCTGGTGTTGGCCGATACCTACCGCCTGGAAAAAGTGCTGGGTCAGGGCGGCATGGGCGAGGTCTGGCTGGCGACCCACTTACTTTTAAACGAATCACGCGCTATCAAGCTCATTTTAGATAGCCGGGCGGCTGACCCGGCCAGTCGCGAAAGGTTTATCCAGGGGGAGGCCCGTCATGCCTTGCGGCTGGTTCACCCTAATATAGTGCGCGTACACGACCTGGGCCAACAACAGGAAACGCCTTATATTGTGATGGAATATGTTTCGAGTGGGCCGAATGGGGCCGACCTGAAAGACTTACTGAAAGTTAAGGGCAAACTGGACCCGACCCGGACCGGCCAGATACTTGAACATGTCGCGGCGGCCCTGGAAGAAGCCCACCGCCAGGGATTGGTTCACTGCGACCTCAAGCCGGCCAATATTCTTATCACCGATACAGGCGAAGCTAAAATCAGCGACTTTGGCCTGGTCAAAGATATGTCAGTCGCGCCCACCGCTAGGGCTGGGGCTGGTACACCTATCTATATGGCCCCGGAACAGGCTCGCGGCATGGCCGATACTTACAGCGACATTTATTCGTTAGGAATTGTGCTTTATGAACTGCTGACCGGCCACCCGCCCTTTGCAGGTGAAGCCAGGTCGGTCCTGATTCAGCACGCCACCCTGAAGCCGGTTCCGCTCCAGGTGATTGACCCGTCAATTCCGGCGGCAATATCCGAGGTTATTTTAAAGTGCCTGGCGAAGAAACCGACCGAGCGTTATTCAACCGCCCTCGAAGTGGCGGCGGCTTACCGGCTGGCCCTGACCGCCGAAACTTCTCCGTCCGGGCTTCCCCAGGCCGTCTACAACCTGCCCGAAGTATCCAACTGGCTGCTGGGCCGGGAACGTGAAGTGGCCGAATTGAGCGCGTTACTTCGCCAGCCTGATGTGCGCCTGGTCAGCCTGACTGGAATAGGTGGGACCGGCAAGACCCGCCTGGCGGTCGAAGTGGCGGCGGCTTTACTGGCCCACTTTCCGCAGGGAGTCAATTTTGTGGCGCTGGAAAGGGTCAGCCGGGGCGAGGGGCTGATTTTTGAAATCGCCCAGACTTTGAAAATCAAGGAAACCAAAGGGCAAAACCTTTTTGAAGCGATTAAAGCTAATCTCAAGGGCCAAAGGCTTTTGCTGGTGCTGGATAATTTCGAGCAGTTGATTGAGTGCAGCCCAACCCTGGCCGACCTGCTTTCGGCTGTACCCGAAATTAAACTACTGGTGACGAGCCGGGTCGCTTTGCGGATTAGCTGGGAAAGGGAATTTCAACTCGACCCGCTGGGTTTGCCGGATGATAAAACTCCCCTCGCGAATATCCGGCAGTTGTTGAATTACCCGGCGGTGGCCCTGTTTGTGGAGCGAGCCGCCGCCATGAAGAAGAACTTTGCCCTGACCACCGAAAATGCAGGCGATGTCACGGCTATTTGTCAGAGGTTGGACGGGCTGCCCCTGGCCCTGGAACTGGCCGCCGCCCGCATCAAGCTGCTGACACCTCACCAAATCCTGGAACGCCTGAGTGACCGCTTCAAGCTTTTGACCGCCGGGTCGCTCGAACTGCCCGCCCACTACCAAACCCTGCGCGGCGTGATTGATTGGAGTTACGAACTGCTGGAGCCGAGCGAAAAACAATTGTTTATGCGGCTGGCCGTCTTTGCCGGGGGCTGTACGGTGGAAGCAGCCGAGCAAATCTGTAACGCCCAAAACGATCTGGAATTGGAAGTGCTGGATGGTCTGGAGTCGCTATCCCATAAGAATTTGCTTAAAGAACAGCCCGGTAAGGACGGCCAACCGCGCTGCCTGATGTTGCAGACTATCCGGGAATACGCCCTGGAAAAACTGGAACGCAGCCTTGAAGCCGGGGCTTTGCACCGGACTC
>JAYSYV010000898.1:0-4340 GCA_043727245.1 Chloroflexota bacterium
TCATTGGCTCAATCTTTATACAATTGTAAAAGTTATATCGCCCGGTATAGCTATGGTCTCTGTAAACCAAATCTTGCCACAACATTAGCTTGAAAGTCAGCTGCAAACGAGCATTTTGTCATACCCGATGGGCGTGAACGTAGGAAAGGATCGCCGCGCTATTGGCGAATATCACCTAGCCTGACTTGAGGCAAAAACAGGTTTAATCCGTCCTGGGTTTGATTCGGATATTGTCGACCGGGATCCAAAGTATATCCCTGGATTCTTAGTTTCGGCTCACACCGGAAGGGTGTGACAATAGTAAGTTGGTTTTCTTAATTTACAGTCATACGATTGTCAAGATATACTTTACATAATGATATACCACGGGGATTATTTTTAAATAGGTGCTTAGACTGCCTAAAATCTGCCACCTGGCAGAATCCCCCAGCGACACTGTTCATTCACACTACTTTTATGCAAAAACCTCTTGCTTGAATTGGCATATTCTGCTTTAATCTATCATGTGATAGACAAAGTATAAACATATAATAACGACCGGACTGTCAGGATTTGACCAAACACCAGAGTACCGATGAAACCCAGAAAAATATCCTTCGAGTAGCGGAGGCGCTTTTTATGGAATTTGGTTACAAGGCAGTCAGCACCAGGCAGGTCGCTAAACAGTGCAGTATCTCGCAACCTACCCTGTATTATCACTTCGCCGATAAGCAAGAACTCTATGTGGCGGTATTGCTGGAAGCGCTCCATCATATGACCAGGGATCTCGCTAAATTTGCCGGAATGCCGGGCCGGACCCTTGAAGAAAAACTTAGCGGGTTAGCAACTTCCATAATGCAACACACCAGCCGCGACCTGAATGTGCGGGCTATGTTGCAGGATATAGAATCGCAGTTGGACGAAGCTGCCCGGCTTAAAGTAAGCGAGGCTTTTTTCAGAAGTATGATTTTGCCTATTATAAATATCCTGCAAGAAGGCTGCCCGGACCCGGCCCATCCACCGGGCGGTTTGTCCGTGGTGGCGCTGGCTTTCCTGTTTTTGAATATGATTTCTACTATGACCGAGCGGGGTATTCAGCAGGACCGCCGCAAACTGGAACCGCCCGAAACTATCGAAGAACGGGCCGTCAAACTGACACGTTTCTTTCTTCACGGTTTCCTGCACAGCTAAACCAGTCTTTTAGGCAATGTCTATCAAAATAAAAATTGAAACGTTTTTGACATGTGTCTATCACTTGATAGACAAGTCAGCGAATTGTTCTTAATAAAGAAGTTTAAATCAGATGAGGAGTAAGTATGAGCCTGAAGAAAAGTGATTTAAGACCGGGCAAAGCTACAACCAGCCAATCATTTCCGAAAACACCATACGGGTCTGAAAGCGGCTTGTTTTACCGGGTAGGGGTGGCAGTTACCGGGCCGCGTGGCCGCTGGTTGACCCTGGCCGCCTGGATAGTAGTCATTGCCTTGCTGGTTATTCTGCCTCCTAAATTGAGTACGCTTTATAGCGACAGTGCCGGAACCGACATAGGCGACCAGGAGGCGATCAGAGCGACGGCCCTCTTAAAAAGTAAATTCCCCCAGGGGACCGCTATCCCGGCCATCCTGGTCTTTAATAACCCGGCTGGCCTGACCGCTAAGGATTATGCTAAAGCCAAACAAGTTAGTGACTGGTTAAGTTCACCTGAAAAACCGGCCAGGGTGGTGAGCGTTGTTTCGATTGATACCGTGCCACAGGCCCGCGCCGACCTTGTGTCTGCCAACGGCACTACCCTGGAATTGATAGCGGCCCTCCAGATTAATAACGTTTCGAGCGAACTGGGGCCAAATGTAACGGCTATTCGCAAGTATATTGCGCCCTTAGAAGGAGATGGTTTGCGGATCAATGTCACCGGGCCGGGTGGCGTAATTGCCGACACGACCGCGATTTTTAGCGGGGCTAATTTTGCTCTGCTGACCGCAACTGTGGCCCTGGTGCTGGTGTTACTGTTGATCGTCTACCGGTCGCCGCTGCTGGCGATTACCCCGCTGGTGGTGGTCTTTGTCGCAACTGAAGCGGTGGGTGGTCTGCTGGCTCTGGCGGCTAAATCCGGGCTGTTTGCCGTCACGGCCCAGGCCAACTCTATTATGCAAGTGCTGCTTTTTGGGGTTGGCGTAGATTACACTATCTTCCTGGTATCGCGCTACAGGGAAGAACTGCACCATAATAGCGACCGGCTGGCGGCCCTTCGCCACGCCTATAGCCGGGTATCCGAGGCCATTCTATCAAGCGGCGCGACCGTTATTGTAGCTCTGCTGACCCTTTTGTTGGCCCAATTAGGTTTATACAAGTCGCTGGGTCCGTCCCTGGCAGTAGGTGTCGCGGTTATGTTACTGGTCGGGCTGACTCTCGTCCCGGCTTTGCTGGCGATAGTTGGCCGGGCGGCTTTCTGGCCCTTTATTCCAAAATTAGAAACCGCAGCCGGGACCGGAGGCAAACCGCCAAAGATTGGACTGTGGCACAGGTTGGCAAAAATGGTGGCCCGTCACCCCGCCCGCGCTTTGTGGGCCAGTAGCCTGTTATTGTTGGTATTGGGCCTGGGAAATTTGGGGGTAATTGACGTTTTCAACTTCCTGACCGGCTTCCGCCAACCGACCGACTCGCTAGACGGTTACAAGGTGCTGGCGGCAAACTTCCAGCCTGGCACGCTGGCTCCGACGGATGTGCTGCTGGTAGCGGTCAATGGCACGAACCTGGTTGACAAATCGGCTGCTATCGGCCAGTTAAGCCAGGCTATCGCGGCTGTCCCGAACGTGTCAAAAGTCGGGCGGCCTACTTTATCGCCGGATAATCAGGTGGCCCGGTTGCAGGTAACTCTCAAGACCGACCCTTATGGGCAAACCGCCCTGGATACCATTCAGCCTTTGCGAGATACTGTCCGAGCATCCCTGGGCCAGACTGGCCTGGGCGGAACCAGCCTGGTGGGTGGTGTCAGCGCCCAAAATGCCGATACCAGGGCGGTCAATAACGCTGACAAATTGCTGATAATCCCGGTAGTTGTTATCCTTACGACAATTATCCTGGGATTGCTCTTGCGAAGCGTGATAGCCCCCATCTACCTGATTATAGCGGTCTTGTTGAACTTCTTCGCGACGGTTGGGGCGGCCTGTTTCCTGTTTGTGGTCGTCCAGGGTGACGATGGTCGGGCTTACGCCGTTCCGCTATACGCCTTTATCTTCCTGGTATCGCTGGGAGCCGACTATACTATCTTCCTGATGACCCGTATCCGGGAAGAAGCCAGGGAATACGGCCTGGAAGAAGGGACTATCCGGGCCTTGAGCAAAACCGGCGGAGTCATAACCTCCGCTGGCCTTATCCTGGCTGGAACTTTCCTGGTGTTGACTATCCTGCCAATCCGAGAATTGTACCAGCTAGGCATGATTGTGGCCCTGGGCGTAATATTGGACACCTTTGTAGTGCGTGGCATCATCGTACCAAGCGTGGTGTTGTTATTCAAAGAGTTTAACTGGTGGCCTTCTCGGCTGGTGAAAGAGAACTCTGAGCCATCCCTGGAAACCCCCAGGCCACTGGTCTAGCGCAAAAAACGTAGGATTTAGTATTCTGTAAACTATCTCTTGCTTTTAAGGTTGTAGAGCGGCAAGCTTTAGTTTATATGATGAATAAATTATAGAGAGTATAGGCTTGACTTTTTGAAGTAGCTAAAGTACATTGTTTAGAACATCTGTTTGAGTACTCGATGCAAAAGGAGCATATTATGTTCAAAGATAATAAGGCATTTAGCGGCTTTGCGGTAGATGATATAGCCAAAGCCACCGAATTCTACGGCCATACCCTCGGCATGGAAGTTGCCGAAACTCACGGCATGCTGGAGCTTCAGATTGCTAACGGCAATAAGGTGTTGGTCTACCCCAAGCCCAACCATACCCCTGCTACCTATACCATCCTCAATTTCCCGGTCAGCAATATTGAACAGGCCGTTGATGAACTTAGCAAGGCCGGGGTGCAGTTCGAGATTTACAACGAGAAATATCTTAAAACTGATGAAAAGGGTATTGCCAGGGGAGGTGGCCCCTTGATCGCCTGGTTTAAAGACCCGGCTGGCAATATTTTGTCGGTCCTTGAGGTAGAATAATCAGCCGGTACTTCACCGTTTACCCTTTCGCCTGTAACTTTTATTCCAGAGCTTAATTCTGAATAGTTTCCTGGCTTTTACGCTAAAACAACAAGCCCCGCAAGGTACATGCCAGGCTTGTTGTTTTAGTAGGGGCTGATATAATAGCCGCCGACAAATGGCCTTGCCGCGCTGACTTGTAACTCTATCTTCGTGAACGAACAAACTCTAA
>JAYSYV010000899.1:0-1316 GCA_043727245.1 Chloroflexota bacterium
GGTCGAAATTGCCCGCCTCCTGGTAAACGCCGGCGCCAATTACAACCTCAACTACCACTTTGACGGCGGCCCCGGCCAGCGCTGCCCAATCTGCTTTACTAGTATCCAGCCTTCCAAAAGGAACTACTGTAACCACTGGATTTGCCGGTCGCAGACCAATTGGAAGGGAATTCTGTTCCTTGAATTCAGTGCATTCAGCGGCAACCACACCATCAGTGAAGCCCCTCTCAGCGAGCTTGCTAATTTGCTTTCGCCCGCCATAGCTGAAGAAAAAGTTTTCAACCAAATAGTTGAAGTCGCTTCCGGCCCTGTTAAAGAACTAATCCAGGCAATTCGAGGTCACGGCTCGCTTTTTTGGACCCATAGACAAGATTTAGTTAAGGAGCCAATAAATTCTGCCCAAGCCTCTGTAATCCATTACGATTACTTCAGCCCAGATACCGATTTTTTTAACAAAATTAATTCTGAAGTCTGGGAAGCTTTAGAGTGGTTGAAAAATTCTGGTTTTTATGAAGTATTAGACCGCTACCGGGTTTCCACCAACATAGCAAAAATCCGGGCCGTATTAGTCAGAGGGGAATATCCCACTTCCAGTACTCCTAATGGCGAGGGCGCCCTGGAGTATGCTATAAGTATAGGCGATTTTGACCTGATTAAAGATATTGTTAAGATAAAGCCGGGAAAGGCCGTCCTTAACTACGCCTTTGGCAAAGCTGCGGACGCAAACCTATACGACATTGCCCATTTCCTGGTCCAGGCCGGCGCTGACTTCAACTACAACTATTCCTACGACCATGGTTACGGGCAGCGCTGCCCCTTCTGTTACGCCCTCATTACCTACAATGGGCCTTATAAGAAACTTTGCCGACATTGGGTATGTACCACTACCACTATCCAGGCCCCCGGTAAAACCGGCGACTTTACTTCCTTTCTCCGGCCGGAACTTGACTTTAACTGGCGGGTCTACTGGTTAGATGTTCTGGTCAAATCAATGGAGCCAGAGCTTTTCCAACTCGTTCTTGAAAAGTTCCCAACCGAGAACCGTCCCTTGCTTGACAGCGTAAGACCCCTTTGTAAAGATTATTGGACTACTGATTCCCGCCTGGGCAAGGTAGCCTGGAAAACCAAAGAAAAAGTTGTAAGTGAAGGCTTTGACTTTTTCCACCCCGAACCTAATTTTGCCGCCGAAGTAAAATCTACCGCTGAATCCCTTACCTGCAGGCTTACGGACTTGCTGGATGTGCTTCAGCCCCTTGCTAGTAACACAGGTGAAGCTTATTTGCAGCGGCTCATTTCCTCTCACGCCACATTGAACC
>JAYSYV010000900.1:0-4333 GCA_043727245.1 Chloroflexota bacterium
GCCTACCGGAGCGTAGTTTGTTACACTTACACCAACCGCGCCCGTTCGATTCTGGCTCTTTTAGAGTGATAGCTGATTTAAATTTAAGATTGTATTTGAATGTCGCTTTGGCTATAATAAAACAGTTAAATTAAGCGCCCTTTATTGTTTCACTTTTCTTTATCTCAACTCCTAAAAGTTAGTGTTTTAGCAGTTTTTCAATGAGCTGCGAAACTGAGCAGTTTGTTGTATTGGCTCGCTTCAGGGGTCAGGCAACTGCAATATTTGAATTTAAGTGGGGAGGAGTACCTTTAGAGGTGAAATCTTCATTAAAACAGGAACAATCTTTAGCCGAAGCCCCGGCCCGACCCGCTAACCTGCTGAAACGCCCGCTATCCCGTAAAGAACTGGCCGGATTGGTCAACTGGGGCTTTCGCCTCTTTATGGTCATTCTTTCGATTTATCTATTGAGCCAGGGTACTAAATGGATTAGCGCCTTTGTGTTCGGGACCGGCTTCGCGGCGGTAGGCATCGGAGTCTACCTGACTTTCCGCGTACTAAATTTCCCAGACCTGACCATCGAAGGCAGTTATACGCTGGGAGCAGCCGTAGTAGTCAGTTTTATTTATAACAACGAGGGGTCTTTCTGGGGCAATCCCTGGGTCGCAACCCTGATAGCCATGTTGTGCGGCGGCCTGGCCGGACTGGCGACCGGGCTGCTGCATACCCGCCTTAAAATCAACGGGCTGTTGGCTTCGATACTGGTGACAACCGGCCTTTATAGCATAAATTTACATGTCCTGGCTCCACGCGCTTTGATAGACATTAACGAAAAGCCGAATATTGTTGACTCCTTTATCAGCCCCTATAAAGCTATTTTCCAGGTTGAACGTGTGGACCCGGTGATACGGGAATGGCTCACGCTTGGGTTTTTCCTGATTATTGCGGTAATGTTGATTGTCTTCTTCAACTGGCTGCTAAATACCCAGCTTGGGCTGGCTTTGCGAGCGACCGGCGACAACGAAGATATGATTCGGGCTTTGGGGGTCAATACCAACAACAGCAAATTACTGATTCTGGTGCTTTCCAATGCCCTGTTCGGGCTGGCCGGGGGCATGTTAGCCCAATACCTGCGCTTTGCCGACGGCAACTTTGGCCTCGGTATGATTGTAATTGGGCTGGCAGCGGTGATTCTGGGCGAAAGCTTTATCGCGCCGCGCACAACTTTGCTGGCCCTACTGGGCTGCCTGGTCGGGGCAATCGTTTACCGGATACTTTTTACCGGCGTGTTTGGCCTGGAAATTAGCTGGGGCTTGCTGCTGCGGGCCGGAATAACCCTGGGGCTGGCCGCTCTGCTGGCTTACCCGGTTTATATGGCACGTAAGGCTCAAACATCCGGCTTTATTATTCTGGCCGGGATTTTAGGGGGCGGCGCGGTCGGAGCGGTGGTTTCGACCTGGCTGGATGGGCTGGTTCGGGGTTTATTTACGACCGACCTGAATAAAGCCCTGATTTTCAAGGCTGAACAATACGATATAAGGCTGGTCCTTTCGGTACTGGTAATTGTAGCGATGGGCGTACCAGCCCTACGCAGCCGGGTCGGGCTGAAGACTTTGCGGGCTAATGCCACTAAATGAGGCCAAATATTAGCGAGTTTTAAGATATGATCAAGATTATTCAGACTGATAAAACCTTCAACTGGGGCGATGTAAACGAAATAAGAGCTTTGCGCGGCATTGACCTGGACATCATGGAAGGCGAGTTTGTGACCGTTATCGGCTCAAACGGGGCCGGGAAATCTACCATATTAAATTTACTGGCCGGAGTTTACCCACCGGATAGCGGCGAAATCTGGATTGGCGAGCGCAATGTTACGCGCTGGCCGGAACACCAGCGGGCCAAATTAATTGGCCGGGTCTTTCAAGACCCGCTCAGGGGTACAGCCGGTTCAATGAGCATCGAAGAAAACATGGCGATGGCTCTTTTAAGAGGCAAACCGCGTGGTCTGGTCCGGGGCGTGAGCCAGACCGGACGCAACCATTTCCGCCAGGAATTACTGCAACTTGGCCTGGGCCTGGAAGACCGCCTGACCGGCAAGGTCAATCTGCTTTCGGGCGGGCAGCGCCAGGCGCTGACTCTCATAATGGCAACGCTGGTCAAGCCGCGTATTCTGTTGCTGGACGAGCATACCGCCGCCCTAGACCCCGGTATGGCCGAGCAAATCTCCCGGATTACCGCTCGCCTGGTAAAAGAGCATAACCTGACTGCCCTGATGGTCACGCATAATATGCAGCAAGCCCTCAGTATGGGCAGCCGCACCCTGATGATGCACCAGGGAGAAATTATCCTTGATTTACGCGGTGAAGAACGCAGCCGCCTGACCGTAAACGAACTGGTCCGCAAATTCGCCGAGATACGCAAAGATGCCCTGGATGACGAGTTGTTGTTAAGTTAACTTGAAACACGGAGGAGAAAATGTTACCTAAAAACCATAACCTGCCAGGGATGCTCCTGGTAATGGTCATGCTAGCCCTGGCCCTGGCGGCCTGTGGCGACAATACGGCTACGACTGTTTCCGCTCCAGTCGTAGCTACAACTGCTGCAAATACGACAACTGCCGCTGTAAGCGCGACTACGGCTGCCGCAAGTGCCACAACGGCTTCGGCTGGTACGACTGCCGCCGGGACCGGGACCAAAGCGGTTGCCACCGTAGCCTGTGACAAACCGGTAGCGGCGGCAGCCAGCGGCAAAACCTACAAAATCGGTATCGCAGTCCAGAATACAATTCCCGACCTGCAATCAGCCATTGACGGGGCCAAAAAAGGGCTGGAACAGTGCGGCTTTGTCAGTGGCAAAAATGTAACTTTCCTAGACCGCAACGCCGCCGGGGATATTCCGGCCCTGGCAACTATCGGCAAAGAGTTCGCTAACGAAAAAGTAGATGCTATGCTGGCAGTCGGTTCTCAGGCTCTGACCAACCTCTACAATACCAACAAAGATAACGGTATCCCGATTATCTTCAACGCCGTAACCGACCCCTACCGGGTGCTGCCCAGCGTGATTAAGTCAGCCACCGACCACGGCCCCATTACCGGTATGCAAGCCTTACCGCCGGTCGAAGATGGTTTGAAAATTGTCCTCGAAACCGTACCAACGGTCAAGAATATCGGCTTTATCTATAACCCGGCTGAAGTAAACGCCGTGGCGACTCTGGACGAAGCCCAGAAGATTGCCAAGACCCTGAACGTTACTATTGTTACTGTAACGGTTCAGAGCAGCGGTGAAGTTTTGACCGCCGCTCAGTCTATCGCTGACAAAGTGGATGCTTTCCTGACCACGACCGACGTAACGGTAGTCAATAACCTGGAGTCAGTGGTTAAGGTAGCGACTGACAGTAAGAAACCGTTGTTTGCCCTCAACCCGGATTCGGCCTCACGAGGCGCGGTGGTCGCTGTCGGGCTAGATTATTTCGATAATGGGGTCGCCTCAGCCGCTTTCATCGCCCAGGTATTGGACGGTAAGAAGCCGGATAGCCTGGAAATCAAGCGCCAGCCCAAAGGACCAACGCGGGTAAATACCAAAGCCGCCGAGCAAATGGGGGTTAAAATTCCCACCGCAATTCTGAACCGGGCCGACCAGAAGTATACCGAAATCACGCCTCCCAAGAAGTAAATTCAGCGCAGAGAAGCCTGCGTTAGTTGGCGCAGGCTTTTCGGTCCCTTTCTTGATGTATAGCAAGTGTAATCCTCTTGATTGTTGTAAACGCTTAAAATTGATAGAATATGAATCATTATTGGTTTACTTAAGAAAGATTGAGAAATGAGCCAGGAAAAGAAAGCCGATGAACAGGCCGAACGCGAAAGAGCAGCCCAGGTAGAAACTCAGCAAATCTTTAAGGGCAAGAAATTTTCGGTACAGGTGGATACGATTACCGACCGGCCCGGCCATACCTACAAACGCGAAATTGTAGTTCACGGCGGAGCGGTTGTGATGGTCCCTGTAACGAAAGCAGGCAAGCTGATACTGGTGCGTCAGTGGCGGCGGGCGGCGGGCAAGGTGCTGCTGGAACTACCAGCCGGGACCGTAGACGAAGGCGAGCCGCCGCTTGAAACAGCCGGGCGAGAGTTGCAGGAAGAAATCGGCTACAAGTCCAACCGCATCACACCGCTGGGTGGGTTCTACAGTGCGCCAGGGATTCTGACCGAATATTTACACCTGTATCTGGCCGAAGATTTGCAGGAAAGCCAACTGGACCCGGATGAAAACGAAGAACTGGACCTTATCGAAATGACCCTGGAAGAAGCCCTTGACGCGGTGGAAAAGGGCGAAATCGAAGATGCCAAAAGCATCGTAG
>JAYSYV010000901.1:0-1313 GCA_043727245.1 Chloroflexota bacterium
TACCCGCCTATCATTACGTGATGGTCGAGGACAAACCCAGCCTGCTCAACGCCATGAAAGAGTATTTCGAGGAACGCATTACAACGGTCCTGGTCAAGCAGGGCAAGTACGCCCACGACCCCAAAGAACTGGCCCTGTCCCGCCCGGACCTGATTATTCCGGGTATTGGCGACCTGAAGAAGTTTAGCCCGGACCAGTTTTCCAGCGACCGTTTTTAATTTTTAATATTGTTTATGCTTGCTTTGTGTATAATTTGAAAATATTCCAGAGGCTGGTTTAATACAACAAGCTAATCTTCAGGCTTTAACGATTATAGAGGACAACAGACATGGAGTTAAAAAAAGACCAAAAGGAAGAACTATACTGGCAAGGATTTACGATACTACCGGGAATAGTGCCAGGTGAACTGGTGGACCGCACCTTAGCGACCGTAAACTACTCTCTGGGTTCGCAGGGTATACCACCCGAAGAGATTGCCGGTTATAATAGCCGCAGCTTTTGCCCCGAATTGACAAACAATGCGACAATCCTCGACCTTGTAAATCAAACTCCACTCTGGAGTCTGGCCGAGTCAGCCATTGGTCCGGGCAAGCTTAACGAGCAAAAGGGGTGTCAAATTGCTTTACGCTTCCCGCGTCCATATACACCCCAGGCCGCTTCAGGACCACACATGGACGGTATGCATGCGCCGCTTAACGGCGTACCTAGCAGCCTGTCGGAGGAAGCCGGAAAGTGAGCCAAAACAGCCTCAAAACAGCCATCTAAGCCCTTAAAACCGCTTATCCAGGGCTAATTGACCCGCTTTCCGCCCTTATTGTTAAAACTAGCCCAGCCCAAGCTTATGCAGCCTTTTAATATTGAAAGCCCCACAAACCAAACTCCATTCCCCTAAAACCAAATCTAATCCCCGTAACGAAAATTGGCGGAAGCCTAACACTTCTTTTATGATCCCAAACACCGGCTCAACCGTACTTTTACGCAACTTGTAAACCGCTCGCCCAAGCCCTGTTTGCAGCTTATAGGCCATCTTTTCTTTAGGGCTGGCTTCCTCCCCTGGTTCAGTCGGGGCTTGCTCGAAATAGCTCCGCCAGCTTTGATGGTCAGGATAGCGCCCCGTTGCTATGTAGGCTTCGATACCCGCCCCTGTTAAGAGGGCCACATTAGCTGCACTAAAATAACCGTTGTCCAACGCTACCGCTGCCACTGGCCCTAACTCCTGGGCAATACTAGCCAACGTCGGTCCAATTTCAGCCTGGTCATTGGGGTGGTTGGATAAAGAGTAGCCCACGATTAAAAGACTGCTTTGCTCTACG
>JAYSYV010000902.1:0-1309 GCA_043727245.1 Chloroflexota bacterium
AGAGCCTTATTTTGGCCGAAAGGGTACTACCTGTAGTTCTAAATTGAGACGCTTTGTATATAAGTGGTAGTCATTTCGATTACTCCGACAGGCTGCTAGACATTTTTTTAGATAGAACCCGCCAAAATAAGGTCTTTGGAGTTTTGTTGTAAGATATAGTTTAGTTTGTTTCTCTAACTATAATCTACCCCAATTTTAAATTGATACTATAAGTGTGGTGGCCCGCAGCCATTATCTGGTGCTTTGGGGTCGGTTGGGAGATTATCCGCTTAACTGGCTGGATGAATTGTTGGAGGAAGGCAGCTTTTTGAATATTGGAGTCATGCCGCCTGTATGCTTCCGATTGAAGATTATATGTTTTACAGACACCGCATGCTCAACCGGGAGCGTTTAGACGGCAGGGCTTCCAGCGTTTCTATGATTTGCACGAACGGGTTATGCCTGCCCCTTTTTTAGTTAGAAGCAACATTACTCGTTTGGGCGAGCTACCGCAAGGTTAGCTGGCCCTTTGTTTTAGTCTAAACGTCAAATAAATTGTGATAGTGCGAAATTCCAAGCCTGGTTTCTAAAAGAATTGTTTTGAAACAGGTAACTTGTTGAGATTTAGATGCTACCCGACCAGTTGTCGAGCCTTACTCCATCACGATACAGACTTTACCGCTCTGGCCTTCATCGGCCACCCGGTAGGCTTCCCCGGCCTGGTCTAACGAGAAACGATGCGAAACTATAATTTCCGGCTTGAGATTCCACTCGACTAACTTTTCAACCAGATCTTCCATATGGGCCAGGCTCGTCACCCAGGAACCGTAAATTGTAAGCTGGTTGTGAATGATGGTCTGGCTGACATCAAAGCTGACGGTGCTGCCTTCGCCCACCATCGCGCATCGCCCCCAGCGCCGCGTTCCCTGGAGGGCCAGCAAGCGTCCTTGCGGCGAACCGGAGCAGTCAACCGAAACTTCACAACCTTCTTGCAGGGTCATTCCTTTTATAATATCCACGGCCATAGCTGAATCGGCCTTAACCGCCCGGTCAATCGCTCCGCAGTCCATTGCGAAATCCAACCGGGCCTGGGAAACATCGGCCCCAATTACCAGGCTTGCCCCCATCTTTTTGGCGACCAACCCGGCGGCCATCCCAACCGGACCCATCCCGGTAATCAGTACGCGGTCTTTACCCGATACCTGGACCCGGTTGAGAGCTTCGTAGACTGTCCCAAAGCCGCAGGCAATCAAAGCTCCGTCTACATAACTCAATTCGTCCGGCAAAGCCACACAATTGGCTTCTTCGGACACCATATACTCGGCGTGAC
>JAYSYV010000903.1:0-1303 GCA_043727245.1 Chloroflexota bacterium
CTCATCCTGGTGCTGGTGCTTTTCGTCTTCGTGTTGGGCGTATGGCCCGCCCCGGTGCTGGGCTGGCTGGATGCTGCATTGCGGAGCGTTTCCTGAACTGATACAATATCCTCAATCATCAATCCCACTAAAGCTTATGGTAGCTGTTTCGCCTATCCCCACCTGCCAGGAAATGGTAGGTTCAAGTTCTTAAAATTTGCCTCTCCGGGTGTTAGAAGAAAGAGGATAAACCTATGGTTCTAGTAGTAGGTGTCACTGGACTTCTGGGTGGGAAAATCGCCACAGCCTTAAAAGAACAGGGTTTTCCGGTGCGGGGCCTCTGCCGTAACCCGGCCAACCATCCTGAATTAGCTGAAAAAGGCATCGAATTATTACAGGGTGATTTGCGGCAATCCGATAGCCTGGTTAAAGCCTGTAAAGGTGTAAAGACGGTGGTGACAACCGCTAATTCGGTAGCCGGTAACGGAGACAATAGCTCAAAGGCGGTAGATTTATATGGGAACCGCGCTCTTATTGATGCCGCTAAAAGCGAGGGTGTAGAACACTTTATCTTTGTTTCTATGAGTGGCATTACCCCCAATAGTCCGGTCAATTTTATTCAATTTAAATATGCTACCGAAGAATATTTGAAAGCCAGTGGCATGAATTACACAATCATTCGCCCGCAGGCTTTTATGGAAATCTGGGGGATGCTGCTAGGTGAGCCAATCCTGAAGAAAGGTAAGGTTCAAGTTTTTGGCCGGGGAAATAACCCGGTTAGCTTTATTTCGGCTGAGGATGTCAAAGAGTTTGCCACCCTGGCCGTGGTTGAGCCTTCTTTAAGGAATAAGAGCCTTGAGCTTGGTGGTCCAGAGGGTTTGACGGTAAATCAGATAGTGGAAAAGTATGCCCAGGTTAGCGGTAAAACTCCAAAAGTAACCCATATCCCGGTTCCTATGCTCCGCTCAATGAGGTTGATAATGAAATTGTTCAGACCGGGGTTGGGCAATTTGATCGGACTTTCGCTCGTTATGGATAGTCTGCCCGGCCTGGTCGACTCGGCCGAGTTGGCAAAAATTTATAACGTAAAGCAGACAAGTTTCGACCAGTTTATCAAGCAAGGGGCCACAGCCCAGGCTTAATGCCGGGAAGATTCCGTTAATACTCCTGTGTTTGACGTTTAATGTTTGACGAAACCGCATCGCAAATTTATAAAAATGGCATATAAATTCTGGTATAATTAAGCCATGACCGGCGAAATTATAACCGAAGATTCCCTGCCTGAAGAACCTCCTTTTCCGCCCCAGGAAGAACAGGAGCTTGA
>JAYSYV010000904.1:0-1302 GCA_043727245.1 Chloroflexota bacterium
ATCCGGCGAATACCACAGGTCGCCCTTAGTGCCGTCGGCGTAGCTGAAAAAGAGATTTGACGGGGCGTTTTTAGCCTGAATTAAATTGACCCTGAGTACGCCTACGTTAGGGTCAAACTTCTCCGGGGTAAACGGCAAATTTAGCGGTTGCCAGGTCTTACCCCCATCAACTGAGTTTGCCAGGCTGTAAGAATAATCAGTCCGGGTCATCCGCACCAGGCTATTATCGCTATAAAGTATCTGGACTCCTCCAGACCGGCCATTTACCCCGGCTTCGTTAAAGGTTTTCCCGCCGTCTGCCGAAATGAGGATGGTATTAGTTCCGTTTGAACCGGCCCCGACAGACTCGTTTAGCTCGACATAATTTGTTGGGATAGTTCGGCCCGGTAGGTTCGCAAAGTAGAGCCAGGGAGTTAAAATGCCGTTATTGTCACTGAAGACTTTCTCGTAGCGTTTTTCCCAGCTAACCCCGGCATCCTGGGAAGCGTAAAGGGTGAAGCGGCGACCGTTACCGAAAACATCCTGGGTTAAGGCATAGATGAATCGCCCATCGGAATTGGTGACAGTTAGACTCAAAAGCTGGCCGTTAAATCCGCCGGTATTGCGTTCGTGCCAGGTCACTCCCCCGTCCGGGCTAGCGTAGAGGTGGGTTTTGGCCGGGGTCTGGTTATCGTTCGACACATTGTAGACCCACAGCGAACCGTCCACGGCCCAGTGGGTTGGGGCATATGTAAGAGGTACACCGGCAGGGCTGGCCGAAGTGAATCCTATGCCATTCTTAGCGTCGGGATTGGCCCTGGCATAGAGTACGCCGGTCGCTTCATTGCACAGGTAATATGAAAGGGCGTTTAGCTGGGTTTTCTGGCCGGTGGTCAGGTCTATTGAAAAAGTAGGCTGGGTATTGTCGGGGCTGGCGGTCAACAACTTTCCCGGTTGAAGCGAGTCGAAACAGGTCAAGTAGTTGAAATCAGCCGAATTGAAAGAAAGGCTGGTGTCCTGCCAGGCTGGCAAATCCTGGGCGGTGGCGGGCTGGACCGGAAGACCGGCCATAAGACTCACCAGAAGAAGCCCGACTATGACCAGGTTCAAATGATGTTTAAACGGCTTATATGCGCCCAATTTCTAATCCTTTTTCCTGCTATTAAATTATCTACTATGCCTCTAATTTCCGGTTTGAGTGATTGTTGATACAATCTGTCACTCAAACCGGAAGTTGCCGCCGAAATCAGCTAGAATAATCTGGAACTATTTTTGCTACAAAGGTGTCTAAATTATTAACGTGCCAACCGGTCCATAGTTGCT
>JAYSYV010000905.1:0-4294 GCA_043727245.1 Chloroflexota bacterium
CGCCGCCTACCCACCGCTATCTGGTCTTTTGTACAATAAATAAAAAGAAAGCCCGACTACTACTATAGTCCAGGCTTTCAACACTATTAACGAGCTATCTTACTCACCCGGTTTGCCATAGGTCTGCTTAAATAAAGTACCAAGGGCTACAAAAGTTGGCGGCTATAAACCTACAAAAATCCCAAGCTGCTTTTTACCTGAATAATAGAATACCTGTGACAAAATGATTGATCCAATGGTAAGAATCAAGGTAACCATATCAATCATAGGGTTCGCGACCTTACTGTTTGTCTCTATAAATCCTTCGTCCCTTTCTCATTAATCCAATTTACTAAATTATCTATTGTTCCAACTTAAATAACTCTGTACCATAAGTTGGGTTGAATTTATTAAGTAGCGATTTACTTACCACGGAACAAAGGAAATTAACAAGGATCGGAGGAATTAATAATGTACCAGGTTAAAACAAAATGCTGAACTATTCAGGCTAAAGAATACCGTAAAAGAAGGTTTTGTCAGAAATGAGGCGGCAAAGCTAGAATTAGCAACGGCAACTAAAGAAAATTTACTTGAATTAGGCCGGTAAGGGAAAGATTACCGCCGTTCTGGCAACCAGGGATATCCGATCTGGTTTCAGGCATTTCCATCGACATCAGGCTGCTTTTTGATAGAAGTTTTGAGTATTTGGATATCCCTCTCCTGGCAACCGCCTTAACTGGCGTATTTCGCCACATAGCGGCTACTCGTTCGGGAATAGGCTGTATGCAATGGAACTGTGCAGACCGGAAAGGCAAAATCGCAATTAATCAGGCGAATTGGGTGGATCAGCCTGATTAAATTTTTTCGTTACTACCCCAAGTTAAAAAGCAGATTGGTCGTAATCGCGTTTGAAATTCGGGCCGGTAGGTGCAGAGGATTGCACAAAGCCCAGTCCATATTCTTGGGATTGCGTAGCCAGTATTGAGCTTTTGCTTCGGCTGATAGCCGCCAGCGGAATTCACGTCTAACCCGGCGCTCGTAAGATTTTAATATGTTGGCTGAGAAATCGCCCACGCTTAAAGCATATATGGCGGTCTCAGCGGCGACTAAACCGCTACGCATTGCGGGGTAAATGCCAGCGCCCGTGAGAGGGCCTACCAGGCAAGCCGCATCTCCTACCAGCATTGTACCTGGCCCCATCAGCGGACGGTTGGGCTGCCAGCCTAATGCTAACGGCCAACTTCGTTTCGGGCTGACCATCTTTGCCCCGGCCAGCGCCGGGGTGTGAGCGATAAACCGTTCGAACAACTCGCCCAGGTTACCCTTGTCGTTTTTGCTGTATTCTTCGGCGATCAAACCCAGTCCAACATTAGCGCAGCCGTCCCGGCCAACCGGGAAAAGCCAGCCGTAGCCTGGCAGAATGGTTTCCGGGAAGTGGAAAGCTACTTTATCATCCAGGTTCTTAACACCCTCGAAGTACGCTCGCACGGCCACGCCGGTGGTGTTCTTATCGTTGAGGTGCAGGCCCATGCTCCGAGCAACCACGCTACTCCAACCGTCGGCCCCAATAACCAGGGGAGCCTGGTGGAGATTCCCTTGCTTATCTCTTATGCCGGTGACCTGGCCGTCTCTCAGAACCAGCTCCTGGGCATGAGCTTTTTTGAAGTGTGCGCCAGCTTCTAAGGCAAGCTCGACCAGGGCAGTATCAAATACCATTCTCGGTATAACTCTTGAGTAAGCGCCCTGCCGAGGACCGGGTATATCCAGGTCATGCATGCTGGGGGTTTGCATTTTAATACCGGTGAGAGCCGGATACTCGGCAAAGCGGGCGGCCGGTACTCCTAACTTCAAAGTTAGCTTAAAGGCTTGCCTGCCGATAAAGTCACCACAGGGTTTATCTCTGGGGAAATCAAATTTATCTAACAACAACACATTTGCGCCGCCGCGAGCCAGTCCAAGGGCGGTGGAGCTGCCGCCTGGCCCTGCTCCTACTACGATAGCATCATAAATTTCACTCATTAAAAACCCCGTAGATATATTTGGGCTATTGGTACTTTTTGATAGCCGCTGCCCTCGTTTTTCAAGTACTGGCTCTAATTCAGGCTCTTTTTCGGTGAAGGGTCGGCCACCTCTGGCTAAACGGACCTACTGAGTAGGGCGGGTTTGGAGTTGCTCGGCCAATTCAGCGAAATTTTGATGCCACTGTTGGTCAGGGTAGTATTTTGATTGTTGGCACTGGCTTTTAAATATAATAATAACGATATGAGCGGTAGATTACAATTATGTGGATTTTTGGTAATCTAAACCTGAATCAAAACCGGCCGGCCAGCATAGTCTGCCCCACTTTTCATTGGGGCTGTTCTCCTTGCCCGCCACGTTTGTAACCAGGCATGCTGGCTGCTTACGAGGCGTTATGATTATTTATACTATCATCAAATATAGAGGTGGTTATTAAACGAGGTCGGCAATCCGCACAATTGATATACCCGATGATGATGCCGTAATTACGACCTTTCTCCCAGGCCCAGTCATCAATGCCGATTAATGGCTCAGAGCATTAAGACTTAAGGCTAAACTTCTTCCTTTTTAATAATCATTTTCATATCATTCTTAAGCGAATCCTGTTCAAACGCTTCTTTAAGATCAGAATCCCCAATGGCAGGCCATGTGTTATCCGCATTCCTTTCAATCCGGTTGACGACTCTAAAACTGACTCCTGGTTTGAAAAGCACCTCATTTTCATCTTGATCACTGGCAGTATTAAACGTAGAAATGGGTTTTATAAATCTACCCGTCTTAGACTTAATCACAACTAAAACGTCGGGATCAGGACTACCATGAATCTTTCTCAAGGTGTTGGCTTCACGGCTGGTGCTTAATAAAGCCATATCGGTAGTAACCCCTCCCACCTCATTTATTTCTTTAAAGCCGGCGAAGATTTTATCGTGGCGGTACACATAACCTTTATAAGCGGGCAAATTGTTAAGGGCCGAAACAAGATTCTGGGTCTGCGCCTCATGTTTTTCAGTAAATTTATTTTCCGCAGGATACTTGGCACCCTTTTCACCTGATTTTGGCGTATTATCCGCTTCATCACCATGTCTTAGATCGGCGCGCAATGGCTCGTTAAACATTTTGTAATCAGTTGTGTAGGCCACTAAAGCTGATTTTTCTTCTTTATTCAATCCTTCAAATTTTTCGAGCTTAACTTTCTTCTTTTCCCACTT
Organism: Chloroflexota bacterium; assembly: GCA_043727245.1. Classification (GTDB taxonomy): domain Bacteria; phylum Chloroflexota; class Chloroflexia; order Chloroheliales; family Chloroheliaceae; genus 54-19. The sequence goes on from JAYSYV010000905.1 coordinate 3,207, forward strand.
CTTGCGATTATAAAAATCCTGGACATATTTATCCCGTCCCGCTAAATTTTCTTGATCAATCCCAAATCCCTTGGCACCCCCAAGAATATCTTTTTGGTTTTCCTGGTTACCTTCCTTGTAGTTAGATTCAGTGTTATAGTTCTTAAGATTTTTTTTATATTCAAGGTCCCCCGTAAGGTCGCCTAAGGTTTGATCGAAACCTATTTTACCCATTCTCTTGTCATTTTGTTTAAAAGGTTGGTCTTTATTCAAAGCTTTACCCAGTTGAGGATTTATTTGAGCAATGTGCCGGCGTTCCAGGGTACTTTTAATAAATCCATAAGAGGGAAGGTCCTTCAACCTGGAGAGGGCGGCGTAGCCCTTATCTAAATCTCCAGTTACCAGCGCCTGGTCGGCATCTGAAATGAATTGTAAGCTATCGTTATCAAGAATTTTAACATAGGAAAGCGGCATGCCGATCCTATCAGCTATGTGGACAATTCTCGCATTCCTATCTTTACCTTCCACCCCAATATCCTGTATTGAGTCCAGGGCTTTTTTCCAGGTGAAAACGGGGGTTGCAGTATTCTGATTATTAGTATTATTTTTATTGTAGGAGGCATTTGTAACTATTTTTTGTATATTTTCTCTTTCCAGGGTAATTTCAGTCAGTAAAAGGGTAAACCTTTTATGAGTGAAGGCGTAATCATTTTTACCTGTAATTTCTTTGATGTATTCGGTTACCGGAATACTAATATATTTTTCCAGATAGCTATCCAGATGACTGGCTTTGGCCGCACGCTCTGGCTGGTTTCCTTCTAACGCTCCCCCAGTTAGCATATTGTTGTAAATTTCTAAGTTGTTGAGCACTTCTTCGTACTTTTTGCCTTTTCCATAGAGATTTTTATTACTTGTCAAGGTTTGTTTATCAGGTAACCGCTGGATACTATTGACCCCTTGCAAAGGCCCTGGAAGCAGGGCTGGTTGGCTGGTTGCCGTAGTATTAAGGTGATTTGAGCGAGCCTGATTGTTAGCTTGAAGCAGTCTGGAGATACCTGTTGGGGCAGCCGAGCCTATTGCTTTCGCTTTTTGTTGCTTTAACAGGCGTT
>JAYSYV010000906.1:0-1299 GCA_043727245.1 Chloroflexota bacterium
GGGCAAGTGACAAGCAGGTCGCCAACGAAAATAGAAGCACCCGAAACCTGTTCAAAATTATCCAAAATAAGTAAAAGTCGTCGGTTGGCAATCCACTCCTTTACCGCTTTGGCTGCCGGGCTTTCCTCAGCAGCTTTAATGCCCAATGCTCTAGCGACCGCTAGAGGGACTAGCGCAGGGTTGGTAATGGCTGCCAACTCAATGAAGAAAACACCGTCTTCGAAAACATCGAGCATTTCCTTACCAGCTTGTAGCGAAAGCCGGGTTTTACCCGTGCCCCCAGGGCCAGTTAAAGTGAGCAACCGAGAGTTATTATCGCTAAGTACTGACCGGACCTGTTTAATATCTTCATCACGGCCGATTAGAATGTTGGTCTGGGCTGGCAGGTTATGAGGTGGATGCTTATATTCCTGAATTGTTTCTGGTTGAAATATAGAAGGTTTAATTTCGAGGCCGTCTTGGATAAGCCCAGCTAATTCCTCTTTCGTAAAAGCAGAAATTCCCAGGTCTTTTTCTCTTAAAATTTCCTCAATTTCAACCGTGCTGGTTATAGCTCTCCACTTGACCAAGGCTTTGATTATTGATTTAACTTCACTCAAAGTCAATTGCTTGTTGTTATTCTCATTCAGTTTATTGCTGAAGAACGTAACGTTGTAGGCTAACTCATCAGCGAGGGTTTTTAACCCTTTGTTCACATTTTTACAGTAGCGCAGAACCGAATTGCGGAAGTTTTGATTGTTCATTTTAGACCCTCAACAGCAAAATAATAGCCTGGAATTGAAATGGAAAAGTTTTGGAAAAGTTTTGGAAATGAAATCTATTGTAAACAGAAATGGAAACTGGTAAAAATATAACACAACAACATGAAATTGTGAATACCTAACAAAATATTACCTTATGCTTAAATGTGGTTTTCAAATGAGTAAAAGTCATAGCCAAGGCCAAGACCAAAACGAAGCTGATAAATATTTGACAACCACTCAGGTAGTGAAACTCCTAGATATATCACGAGCGACTCTTTACAGGTTGGAAAGCGAAGGTAAACTGAAACCGGTCGAAATGCCGGGTAATAAAATTCTTAAACATCGTAGAATCCGTTTTTCGCGAGAAGCCGTTGAAAGGCTCATGCTAGAGTTCGACTATGACTGCTCAGTGACTACTCCCCACAGCTAAAGCAGGGGCATTCCAGCACATTTGGTAGACAATCTCTAGTCCTACTTTTGTCTAACTTTAGATTTTAACCAGCCCCGGCCGGGGAGCTACTTTACCGGGCTACCAGGGCAGCAGCCTGTATTTTGT
>JAYSYV010000907.1:0-1299 GCA_043727245.1 Chloroflexota bacterium
AATCGAAATGACTACCACTTATAGACAAAGCGTGTCAATTTAGAACTACAGGTAGTACCATTCCGGCTAAAATAAGGCTCTCTCCGACAAACTGCTAGATAGTAAACAAACTCCACTCCAAACCGGTCGGTTAAAAGGCCTGCCAGACCGAGCGAGAGCAGTTTCATTATATTCCAGCTTATATCAAATAAAGTAAAAATCCTACCGCGTACTTCGTCGGCTACCTCGCTTTGCATCAGAGAGTTTGAAACGACCGTGCCGGTCGAAGTGTTCAACCCGTAAATGAACATTAATAACAGTGCCACGGGTAAAGGAGTAAAGACGGCTAACATAATGTCAGCGCCTCCCCGGATAATGTAGGGGAGAAAGATTAGCTTCATGTTTCGGTAGTTCCGGGTGAAGCTACCCAAAAGGATCGGCCCCAGGAGCGCCCCAAATCCAATCGCCCCGATCAGGAAGGCGAAACCTACCGGTGATTGGCGCAGGTGTTTTTCATTCAAGACTACGAGCAAAGCAGAAGTCCCACCTACGGCGAAGGATGCCAGAACCTGGACTACCAGCATGCGAGAGACAAAGTTGTCGCGTCTGGCGTAACGTAAGCCGGTAATTGCATCCTCCACGAACCCAGTTAAACCTCGTTTAGCGGTTCCGGCTAACTGCCCGGCCTGAGGAGGTATTTTTACCCCGATGGCAAGTAACAGGGCCGAAAAAGCAAAGGAGGCAGCGTTTAGACCGAAAGCTAAATTAACCCCAACCCAACTTAATAATCCTCCCGCTATAGCCGAAGCAATAATTTGGACTAGCCGCCCGGTAGACCAGGCTACCGAGTTTGCTGCCAGGAGCGCAGAGGGCGGCACTATGGCCGGAATTACCGCGTTGAGTGTCGGTTGGAAAAATACTGCTGCACAGGTTAGAAGGGTGGAAAGCAGGTAAATTTGCCAGAGTTGGTCCGCAAACATTAACCCTAGCACCAGTAAGGCTCTAAAGATGTCCGCGAGTATCAGCACAGTTTTACGGTTTACCCGGTCAATCACGACCCCTGCCACCGAACCAAGCAAAATGTAAGGCACTACTTCAAAGATAATCAAGCCTGAGACGGCCAGACCTTGCCCGGAAATTTGAAATACCAGAACTACCAGGGCAATGTAATTCAATGTATCTCCAAAGTTCGAGACTAACTGGCCGAGCCAGAGAGGGAAGTAGCTGGGAGTGTGGATGATTTTAAGGTAAGCCTCCCACCAATGTTCATTTTTATTCACTTTGGCGACGCTTTTTACTTGTTATATTGAAATGATTCTG
>JAYSYV010000908.1:0-1298 GCA_043727245.1 Chloroflexota bacterium
TCATGAGTTGCAAATGCCACCCAACTCAAATTTGGCCTATTCCCCACCAGAACCAGCTTTAGTAAAGGCGATGGTCAACAAAAAGGCGCTATCCTCAATTGCCTGGACTTCGTGCGGCAACGGTTCTTCCAGCACCAGCAACTCTCCTTGAGCCAGTTCAGTTGAAACATTCTCACCTTGCGGCTCTAAAATGAAACGAATTCGGCCTCGCAACATAGTAAGGGTAAACCGACCGGGAGCATTATGTTCGGGCAAACTGTGGCCTTTCTGGATGCAAACTACCACCATACGCAGGCCGGGCGCTTTAGCGGTCGGGGTCGTATTAGCCTTTTCCCCGCCCCACGAAGGATCATGTTTGGGGTAATTTTTGACCAGCGTCAGGGCATCGTGGCCTTTGTTACGGTATTCGGCTTCGTTTTGCAGCCAGTCAACAATTTCATTTAGCTTAAAGCTTTCCATCACGCCGTTTAAAAGGTGACCAATCCGGTCTGGCCGGATGGTAGGGGGTTCATTAGGTTCTTTTGGTTCCAAAGCTTAACCTCTTTTCTTTTCTAATTTCTGGCATAGAATCCTCAAGCTTCTATTAGCAGGTCTTAGGGCGTCCTTTAACTAGACCGCAAGTCATTTTCTTGTCTACAGTTAGCGCCTATTGGGCAAAAGGCCACTGGCTGTAGCTGATGGTAGGAGCCTCTCATTGGGTCTTAAAAAATTACCGTCTTCATTTACCCACCGGTCCAAAGCTCACTCTAACGCCTTAGTGTCAAAACCGTCCTTTTGCCATCCAGTTTCTCAGCATCTAGTTTTGGGTGTAGGTTTGGAGAGTTTCGGTTCATTGTTACCCCCTGACAATCTACCCGAAAAGGCCAATCCGGTAATCGGGCGACCCTTTCATAGCCTGGCCGCTCTGCCTCATTATAGTATAGGCTTTTGACTTTACTAATACAATAAGCTCAGCTTTTATAACAAATTTTAAGTTTTTGAACGATCCGGGCTACCAATTACATCACCTGCTTACAGCCCGAATGGTTTCTTTCTGATCCGGCTGTTTACCTCACCTGTTTTTGGATTAGCATATTGCCGTCAAATTGGTGAGTTGTGAAGTACAAAGCGGTTAGTTGGCTGCTTTGCTCTCTATTTCCCTTTTAGAACTGGGTCCAGAACCAATCCCGCACCTGGGGCATATCTTCGAAATACTCACGTACCTAGCAGCCTGTCGGAGTAATCGAAATGACTACCACTTATAGACAAAGCGTGTCAATTTAGAACTACAGGTAGTACCATTCCGGCTAAAATAAGGC
>JAYSYV010000909.1:0-1297 GCA_043727245.1 Chloroflexota bacterium
GAGCCTTATTTTGGCCGAAAGGGTACTACCTGTAGTTCTAAATTGAGACGCTTTGTCTATAAGTGGTAGTCATTTCGATTACTCCGACAGGCTGCTAGCCCTTAATGGCACCAATTAAAAGACCGCCGGTAAAGTAGCGATGGACGTAGCGGTAGATAATCAGGGAGGGTATGATTGAAATGACTATCAAGGCCATTGAAGCGCTGCTGGCGGTATTTTGAATCAAACTGCTGCGCAATATTAGTTGCAAAGGGAACAACTCAGGATTTCTGATATAAATCAGGGCGTCAAAGTAAGAATTCCACTGAGTCGTGGCGTACATCAGGATTAAAATGGCAATAATCGGCCTGGAAAGCGGCAGCACTACCGACCAGACAAACCGCAAGTCATTACAACCATCTAAAGCTGCCGCTTCTTCCAATTCATCCGGGATATTCGATTGGAAATAAGACCGGCCTATGATTACCTGCCATACTCCAATGGCCTGGGGTATTAAAAGCGCCCAGCGCGTATTCAATATCCCTACCGATTTCACCACCAGGTAAGTCGGGATTAAACCGCCGGTAAACAGCATTGTGAAGATAATTGCCAGCATCAGGAACCTCCCGCCGTAAAAACTCCGGCGTGATAGCGGGTAGGCTATCGCGATAGTCAGCGTAACACTGATTAAGGTACCAAAGAAAGTATAGAACAGCGAGTTAAACAGCCCGGTCGGGAGCCGCTGGTCGCTCAAAGCCTGGGTGTAATTTCGCAGGGAAAAATCGACCGGCCACAGCAAGACCCGCCCGGAGGATACGGCTGACGGGCTGCTGAAAGAAGCGCTGACAATATAAACCAGGGGTAACAGGATTACCACCAGCACAAATATCAAAAATAGGTAGACCCCCACAATGAAAAATCGGTCCCCAATCGACTCTTTAATGGTGGATGGTTTGTACCTGTGGCGGTCCGGTGGTTGAGTTATAATCTGGTCTTGCAGCACAATCAGGGCGTATTCTCTGGCAACACCTCCCAGGACTCTGGAAATTGCTTCTGCTTTAACCTGGTCATTAGCCCCGGCCAGTAATTCGCCGGTGCTTTCGTTAACCACTACCCAGGGAAACCCATTCTCCATTCAGCGCTTCCTATCCTGATACCTGCGTAACCAGGTATGTAGTAACAGATTGTTGGTATTTTAATACTTTGCCAGGAAACTCAATACCGTCTGCATTGTTTCGTTAAAGCGGTCCCGGTGGATGCAGTGGCCCGCCCCGCTGATATGGGCTACCTGGCAAGAAGCACACAACTCGGTTGCTTC
>JAYSYV010000910.1:0-1295 GCA_043727245.1 Chloroflexota bacterium
CGCTGGATTCAATACGGTACACTGACCCCCTTCTGCCGCAATCACAGCGTTACGGACACTATCGAACAGTACACCTGGGCCTTTGGTGAGGTGGTCGAAGAACTGGCCCGCCAGGCGATTAATCTACGGTATCGCTTGCTGCCCTACATCTACGCAGCCTTCATAGCCGCTGCCGAAAGCGGCGAGCCAATTCAACAACCGCTCATGTTCGCCTTTCAAGAGGACCGTACAGTGCGGGACATTGATGACGAATATCTTTTCGGTCGCCAGTTACTGGTCGCGCCGGTCTATAAGGCAGGTACTACTGCCCGTCAGGTCTATTTGCCGGAGGGTAAATGGTATCACTGGCATACCGGCGAAGAATTTGCAGGCAAGCGCTTCATCCTGGCTTCTACGCCTATGGAGTATATCCCACTCTATGCGCGGGGCGGAGCGATTATCCCGCTTTGGCCGGATAGTCCGCCCTCAACCGACGGTTATCATCCAGAGGTGATTGAACTGCATATTTTCCTACCTGCTGAGGATGGCGCGTATCACTCCTCTGTGTATGAGGATGATGGCCTTACTTTTAAGTTTAGGGATAGGGCGTATTACCGGACTGACCTGACTCTGGATAAATCCAGTCCACGGCTCACTATCGAAGCCGCTGTAACAGGCAACGGCTACGCTGAATTTGCCCGCCAGGCGTTCCACCTGATATTTCATGGTGGTTCTCCTGCAACCGTGCGGGTTAACGGGAAGACAATAGAGCCTCAAGAGGGGCGATTCGTTGTGCCTAACGATGGACTCGGTTTTCAACTTGAGACAGAGGTTTGATGAGAGCCGGACAGCAGAATACAGTAAACAAAAAGGGCATTTTGGAAGGTTTTACACCAAAAAGTCGCTATTATCCAACTTATCGGCGGTCTGACAAACTCTTTTTAAAAGCTACGGAAATGCTGGACAGGCAAAAATATGTTAGCTTATTCAAGAAGGTAATTTATGGGTGTGAATTTACTACCGAAGAAGGAGAATCAGGCAAATGGAATACCCCAGGTCTAGTGGAATATTACTTCATCCTACGTCTTTACCCGGTAATTATGGCATTGGTGACTTTGGCGACAATAGTTACCACTTTGTTGATTTTCTGGCGGAATCCGGCCAGCAATTGTGGCAAATCCTACCGCTGGGGCCGACTGGCTTTGGTGACTCGCCTTACCAGTGTTTCTCGGCCTTTGCCGGTAATTCCCTTTTAATCAGCCCTGACCAGCTGGTGGAGGAAGGATTGCTGGCGGCGGACGCTGTAACTGATATTC
>JAYSYV010000911.1:0-4277 GCA_043727245.1 Chloroflexota bacterium
CCCTTGTCGGTACAACCGAGCTACCGGCCCGAAATTATGACTACGATTACCTCAATTATTGCCAGACCGTAACTGCCGCCTTACAGACTCTTTCGCAAAACTTCAAACTGCCCTATGTCCGCTGTGTTTCCCTGACCGGCAACGGCCAGTTAATCGGGTTACTGGCTTTCTTTAGTCCGCAACCCTGGGCGAATTCAACCGAGCTAAATCTTTGTCTGCAAACCATCCAGGCCATGCTCGGAACTACCCTCAATCACGCTCGGACCCTCACAATGGAACGGCGGCAGCGCCAGAAAATAGAACTGGCTCACCGGGATAACCTGAGCATCACAGCCTCGCTGGATTTACCCGAAGTCCTCGAAACTATTTTGAGCGCCACCCTCAAGCAATTGCCGGGTAAAAACGCCCATGTTTTTTTGTATGACGAGGAGCAAGACCGTATAACCATTGGGGCGGCCAAATGGTCGGATGAACGGGTCACTAATCGCTTTACCGAGCCGCGCCGCAACGGCTTTACCTATAAAGTAGCCCGTAGCGGAGAAGCCCAATGGGTCGAGGAAATGCAGACCGACTCGTTGTTTACCGGTGCGCCGTCCGATTACAATGGAGCCTTGCTGGGCGCACCCCTTAAAATGGGTGGACGGGTAATCGGCGTGATGAACATCGCCTACCCTTATTCGCACAAATTTACCGAGGCGGAGGTACACAGCCTCAAGATGTTGGCCGCTCAGGCGGCTATCGCCGTCCAAAATGCCGGGATGTTCCAGCAAGTCCAGATGTACGCCGCTAACCTGGAAGCCCAGGTGGAAGCCCGCACTACCGACCTGCGGGCCGCCAACGAGCAACTGAAAATCGCCCGCGACCTGGCGGACGCGGCCAACCAGGCCAAAAGCATCTTCCTGGCGAATATGAGCCACGAATTGCGGACTCCTTTGAACGCGATTATCGGATACAGCGAGTTGTCACAGGAGGAGGCCGAAGAACTGCAACGGCCCAAACTGGCTGGCTACCTGGGGAAAATCCAGGTGGCCGGGGGCCATCTCTTAAACCTCATCAGCGATATTCTGGACTTATCCAAAATCGAAGCGGGCCGGATAGAACTGTTCATCGAGGGTTTCAAAATTGCGACAGTAGTTTACGATATTTTCAGCACAGCCCAGAACCTGGCTAAGAAAAACAATAATACCCTGACCGTGGAATGTCACGAAGACATTGGGGTAATGCAAAGCGACCTGACCAGGGTCAGGCAGGTCTTGTACAACCTGTTAAGTAACGCCTGCAAATTCACCGAAAATGGAACTGTCGCGCTGGTGGTAACCCGGCAGACCACGCCGGAAGATGGCCGGGATTGGATTTACTTTAAAGTCAGTGACACCGGCATTGGTATATCTCCCGACCAACTCACTAAACTTTTCCAGCAGTTTACCCAGGCTGACCCTTCGACCACCCGTAAATACGGCGGGACCGGGCTTGGCCTGGCGATCAGCCAGCGATTTTGTCACCTGTTGGGTGGCAATATTTCGGTCCAAAGTGAGCCAGGTAAAGGGTCGGTCTTTACGATAGCTTTACCCGCTATAACGTCCAATTTCGACTTTAGCGCCTGACTTAATCCAGGAAAAAATCATGACCCTGACCCAAACCGCCGACCTGCCCATTACCATTAGCCTGGAAATGGCCCAAGAACTTTATACCAGCTTGAACCGGCAGCATTTCGGGGGAAGTTTACCCGACTGCCGGATAGAATTAAGCGCCCGTCTGACCAGGACCGCCGGTAAAATATGGCCTCGCACCCGCCTGATACGCCTCTCCCGCTCCTATCACGAGCTTTACGGTCCGGCTGAATTATCTAATACCATCCTGCATGAAATGGTTCACCTGTGGCTGTACGAGCAGGGTTTGCCCAGCGGACACACGGCCCTTTTCCGGCAGAAATTGCAGGAGGTCGGGTTGGATAATCGCCTGAAAGCCCTGCCGGTCCCACCTCGACCCTACCGCTATCTCTATCGTTGCCCGACCTGCCGCTACGAAATCCAGACTCGCCGCAAAATTAACAGTTCTTGCGGTCACTGCGACAGGGTATATAATCCGCACTACCACTTTAATCTGGTCAAGCAACTGGGCCAGAATTAAGTAGCGTTGAACGTAAAATGAGAATTATAAAGAGTAAAGTGGTTTTTATGAATGAAATTACTTACTGCCCGCGCTGTGGCAATAAACTAGTCGAGAAAGAAAAATTTGGGGATGTGAGGCAGGTTTGCCCTGACGGGAGTTGCGGATTTATTCACTTTTTAGACCCCAAAGTGGTCGCGGTGGTGCTGGTCGAGTACGAGGGAAGACTTTTGTTGGGCCGCCGGAATATTGACCCCGGCAAGGGTCTGTGGAGTTTCTCCGGTGGTTATGTCAACCGGGGCGAGAAAGTAGAAGCCGCTGCCCTGCGCGAAGTTAAAGAAGAAACAAACCTCGATATAGAGCTTGGCGAACTGCTGGGGGTTTACAGCGAAAAAGATAACCCGGTAGTTTTAGTGGTCTACCGAGGTCAGGCCGGGTCCATCGAAACCCTTCACGCTCAGGATGACGAGGTAATGGAACTGGCCTTCTTCCTGCCCAGCGAAATCCCGACCCTGGCCTTTCCCTTCGACGAAAATATCGTGGCGGCCTGGATTAAAGCCAGGGAGAAAGATGGCCTCGTTTAATAGCCCTGGATTTATTCTTCACCAAACATTGAAGCCTGGGAAACTCGTTTTATCCTTTTCTTTTCGTTCTTCTCAAGCTCCTGAATGCTCTCGGCAGGCGCAGAAAGTTCCTCCGGCATTGTACCGCCTACTTCTTCAATAAATTCCCGGACTCTTTTTCCCATATCATTGTGAGTCTGGTTAGCGGCCTCTTTGCCTTTAATCTTCTCGCGCCTGATTTTCGCCTCGGTCTTCGATCATATCACTGACATGAGCGAAATGATCAATTACTACATGGTCGCTGTTAAGACAGGCTAATTCGGCTTTCTCAAGAGTATTCTTAAATTTCCCATACTCGGTGTAACCCAAGATTTTAGCGAGGTCACGGGCGCTCCAATATTCGTTTCCCGCTTCATCCTCCTGGCGGATTGCTTCAAATGGGGTAGTGGCTTCCTCGTTCATTGCTTAACCTAACCCTTATATATAACCGACCAGCAACATAAACTGAACTTATCCCTCGTTATCTATCAACAACCAGAGGTTTTTAAGTATCCACCTATTTAAGAGTCTATCCTGCTGAAAATATCCGAAAAAGAATCTTAATCCGTGCCGTAATCGTGGTCGGTATAATTGGTGTCACCGAGCTTCCAATAGCCGCGTGTGACAATCTGGCTGGCCTCAAGGCCGCGTTCGCGGAGCAGATGTTGCCGTATGCGCCGCATTGCCCCCGACTCACTACCTACGTAAACCCGGCCATTCCCGGCAGGTAGCTGAAAGTCGCGCAAAGCCTGTTCAAGTACGGCATCAGGTTGAGTAGAACCGCGATGTAACCAGGTTACATCGAGTTGGGCCGCACTTTGTAGGTCTTGTTCCTCTTGAGCGTCCGCGACTTCAAGCAAGAGATAGACCTTTGCCGTAGCAGGTAGAACCTCTAAAATACTGGAAATCGCCGGGAGAGCAGTGTCATCCCCGGCCAGCAAAAACCAGTCCGCCGCCGGGTCAATCTGGTAGTTTGGCCCAGGCCCGGCCACAATCAAGACCTGGCCGACCTGCGCCTGAGAGGCCCAGTTTGAGGCCGGACCATCGGCGTGCAGCACAAAGTCAACATCCAGTTCGGGTACTGCCGGGTCGAAACGGCGCGGCGTGTAAGTCCGAATCGTGTTCGGGCGCGGTCCGTCCAGCTGCGGCGGAGTCGGTTCGGTTTGTCCATCCTCCGGGAAAATTAATTTTATATGAGCGGCAGGACCGTTCCAGCCAAAAGCCGCCAGGTCATCGCCCGTAAAGCTAACCCGTACCATATGCGGGGTAAGTCTATTTACCTTTATTACCTGGATGCGCCGGAAAACCCGGACCTTACGGGGTGGCACAGGGGCCGCCTCAGTGGGGATTAAAGAAGGATTGGGGGTCATTAAATTTTCTCTTTCGCTGCTATCTATGACTTCTGAGTGACCAGTCTAGTGGGTAGAGTGTCAAGACTAAAAGATATAGTATCATAAATGTGAAGGCAACTTACAACACCCGGTTGAATTGCCTCCCAGGCATAGATTGGCCTGGTTTCTCAGGCACTAGCGCAACTGTCGCCTTCGCAGGAAGTGCCATCCTCTC
>JAYSYV010000912.1:0-1295 GCA_043727245.1 Chloroflexota bacterium
GAAAGCCCTTAGAAGACCGGGCTAACCTGATCAGGACGTTCCTGGAGCCGGTGTACTTACTCGACTGCATCAGGGACCGGATCGCATAGAAATAAACAATTACCGCCTCCTTTCTATCCAGGCAAAGGGTTGCTGTCCGAGCAGTAGCCCTTCTATCAACGGCTAAACGAGCGGAAACCGGTCTTAAAGCATTGCTTCAGGTTCGGTTCCTGGACGTTTGTCCGGGCCAACAGTCAAGTTGGATAACTAATGTTTGATGCCTGTGTACCAATCGGTACTAGTGAAGTTTTCAAAATGGACCAGCCTCTAGGAGTAGGGGCTTTATCCCCACTGTTCACAGAACTTATTAAATCACGCAGAACCGCTCAGTTCTTGAAAGCGTGAGGAAAGTATAGGAAAAGCCTATATATGAATGGGTTAAAGAGTTTGAGTTTATGGTTTCTGTCCTTGTTAGTAGCAACTTATCCGGCGCACAAGCTCTGGGAGCGGTTCGAGTTATGGCAACTTAATACACAGCGACTGAAAGAGATACTAAAAGATAATGAAAAGCATTAAGGAATTACGTGGAGAGGCGGGGGCTGCCAGCGTTGCCGCTTACAGATTAACCAGGGAGATAGAACTCAAATACGCCAAAGACCCGGTTGGCAAATCTGATTGCCAGCCCTTACTAAACGACATACGCCGCTTCCTGGACGGCATTACCGGCCCGCTCGAAGAAGCAAACGACTTTGACGAGTCCTGCGACCTGCGGGGCAGTAACCGGATGCAACTGGAACGGTGCAACCGGACTATCGCCTTTCTACAAATCCGTAAAGCTGAAATCGAGCAGGGCGGCAATATCACGGTTCTAAATAATAAACGCAAAGCCTAAAAGGAAAAGCCATGTCAGAATTAAGGGTGCTTTCGCTGGGTTGGGGGGTGCAAAGTTTTACCCTGGCGGCTATGTCAGCTTTAGGTGAACTGCCAAAACTGGACATGGTCATTCACGCCGACACAACCTGGGAGCGGGAGGCGACTTACCAGTTTGCGGAGGAATATACGCCCTGGCTTGAAAGTAAAGGCATCCCGGTTTACTCGGCTTGCAGTATGAGCGTTCGGGCCATTGAACGGCCCGGTAACAAATTAAACCTTATCCCGGCTTTCTTCCAGGGTAGGAAGGGGATTATACCAGTAACCCGCCAATGTACCGACCGCTGGAAAATCTCAGTTGTCAGGGAAATAATCAGACAAGAACTGGAAATCAGGGGTATTAAATCCGCGCCGGGGGTGGTTGAGCAATGGCTGGGCATTAGCTG
>JAYSYV010000913.1:0-1294 GCA_043727245.1 Chloroflexota bacterium
GCAAGCAGCGGGGTATTTAGCCAATTGTTCTAGTGGGTAGTTCTTCCGCATAAGGTAGCGCTGCAAGCGGCGGGGAATTCAACCCAAAGAGATTAAAAAGGAAGCAGATCTCGGTGGTGATTATTTCTGCCGTAAGGGTATTTGTCATCGCCCTCCCATCACTTTCTAGGCTACCTCAAATGCAACTCTTTATTTTATCGAGCCTATGAACTAACTAACCTTTATACCCTTCCTGGTCCTGGTTTACCAGGCATTTTCAGGGCTTTTCAGAAAGTCAGGATTCCAGGCCTTGGATTCTCAGGGTAAACGACGTCAGTAAAAATTAGTGCGTATGCAGGTATTACAAAGGGACAATTATTATTGCACCATCACCAGGCTGGCAAGGCGATAGTTATATCTGGTTTACTGGTGCTTTGAACAAATTGACAGGGAAAAGGTTTACGGCACTGCTGCTATTTACCTGGCATTTACCTGCTTACACGGCTATTTCAACCTTCAACCAATAGACTGTGAGTATAAGGCCAGGAAATTATTCTGACTATAATAAGGATGCCCGTAATGATGTACCGCAAAATAATGGTTCCGCTGGACGGTTCAACTCTGTCTGAAAAAGTTTTACCTTTCGTAATCAGACTGGCTAACCGGCTCCAAGCCCAAGTTCTATTATTACGGGTAGTTGAAACTCAAACCCTTCTGACAACTACTCCCCTTCATCGGCAGGAAGCAATTCAAAAAGGCGAGGCTTACCTGCATCAAATTCGCCGGGTGATTACAGACCCCGGCCATTTACCCTATCTGAAACCGGGCCAGGTTCAAACCCTTTGTGTCTATGGTTCACCGGTTGAGGAAATCTGCCGGGTGGCCGCTACCGAAAAAGTGGACATGAACATCATGACCACTCACAGGCGAAATGGTCTATCCAGGCTGGTAGCAGGCAGTGTAGCCAGCAGGGTTCTTCATGATGTAGCCTTGCCCGTAATGCTAATCCGGCCGGTCGAGCAAAAATACAGCCAGCTCCTACAGGAAACTCTTTATGGAATGGGTGAACCCAACACCACCTGCCTGGATGAGAGTAGCGGCCATCTGCTGCTAGCCCTGGATGGTTCAGCCGAAGCGGCGGCGGCTATTGAACCGGCGATAGAGCTAACCCGGAAATTGGGATCAACCCTTCACCTTTTAAATGTAATCGAACCAAAGTATCCTCTCAAAAAGTCGGGGCTATCCCAGAATAGAATCATCATATATAATGCTTGAATGTTAGATGAACTTGACCCATCTCAAATAGATGACGCGC
>JAYSYV010000914.1:0-1292 GCA_043727245.1 Chloroflexota bacterium
TAGCTTAATTATTACGTTTCAATAACGTTACTGTTACTTCTAACAAATAACGGTTTACATCAAACGTTTTTAACTTATAATGGTTATATAAAGTATAAGCATTACGAATATAATTTAATTACGTCTCAGCTTAAACCTATAATAGTAGGGTAAAGGTAATAAATTTTTATGAATAAGGTACTAGTTATTGAAGATAATCTAAGCCAGGGCTTAAAATTAAGGACTGGGTTAGAGGAACAAAACTTTCAGGTAGTAATGGTTACGAGCAGCTTTGAGGCTCATCAGGAATTAACGAAAAGTACGCCCGACTTGATAATACTTGATGCTGTGCTGCCCGACAGTGACGGTATCGAAATGTGCAAAATTCTCAAGAAAGATTATCAGACCCGCAATATCCCGGTAATTATGTTCAGCACAGAAAATAAACTACATAATATGGTAAAAGCCTATGAAGCCGGGGCGGATTATTTCATTGTGAAAGATGAAGAAAGCAATAAGGCTCTTTTGATGCTGGCCGATAGTTTGCTCTATCGCAAAATGCGCCGCCAGGTAGCGCTTTCGGCTTAACAGCCAAACCTTAAACTAACATAATTCGTCTAAAAGACCCCTTGTGCGGTCTTTTTAAATTTTAAGCCTCATGCCTTCGTCATTATTGGCGACTGAAATACCTGGCCCATTCTTGACAAAGCATTTTTTTATCTCTAATATTTAACAGCTTTCCTTTCTTTGATACGAATCTATATTGAGAAACGCTACTTTGGTCTTGCCTGTTAAAATTCCTGATCGTTACATTTCATTATACAAAGTTATAATGATAGGTCTACTAACTTTCCTACTCATAACTGTGATTAGTTTGCCGGGCCGCAATTTTAAGCATACCCCCGACAGCGACCCCAATAGCAAGGGTTTTAGCGGCTTTTCCAAACCCGAAACTTTCACGGACGGCTCCGTTTATACCTGGGCCTTAGTTGACCCTACCATAGTTTATCCGAGAGTGCCACGGTATACGGCCTTAAACCTGAAACTAAGGCTAAATCTGACCCGCCCGGATGGCATACCCCCGGCCCACATCGAACTTTACGAAAATATAGCCGACCCGCCCGGTAGCCCGGCCCGGTGGCTGGCAACCCTGGATTATCTGGCAGACCACTCAGGCTTCCAGGAATACAGTTTCAGCATCCCGGCCAGGGAAAGCGGCATTGGGCTTATACTTGAATTCCACAATAACACTTTTAATGTGGCAGGTGACAGCCGCAAGTTAGGTTTCATTTTTCAAGAGAGCCTGGTAAGTG
>JAYSYV010000915.1:0-12835 GCA_043727245.1 Chloroflexota bacterium
CTGGTCCTTCTTTTATTTCTTTATTCCCTGACTTTGCATTCCCCCTGCACTCATCGGGGGAATCTCTTGACACCAAACGGCTTTTGTGGCTAACTACGGCAGTATGACCACGGAAATTTCTAATATCAAAGAGGATTATGAAAGTGACTGAACCAACTAATCAAGCGACCAACCCAACCATCAGCCCGGTGGAAGAAATGAACATTAGCCTGACCGAAAAGACTGCTAAAGCGCTGTCCGGCGGTGCTAAAAGATACCGCGACAAACTACCCGGCCAGAAAAAGCTGTTCGTACGGGACCGACTGGACCTTTTGCTCGACCCTGGCTCTTTCATTGAAGATGGGCTGCTGGCAAACTGGGACCAGCCCGAACTGGCCGCTGATGGTGTAGTCACCGGCTTTGGCAAAATCGGGGGCCGCCGGGTCGCCCTTATGGCAAACGATAGTACCGTCAAGGCTGGTAGCTGGGGCGCTAAAACGGTCCAGAAGATTTTGCACATCCAGGAAAAAGCTCTGGAATATCGTCTACCCATGCTGTATCTGGTAGACTCAGCCGGGGCCAGGATTACCGACCAGATAGAAATGTTTCCGGGTGAACGCCACGCCGGGCGGATTTTCTATAATGAAGTCCGTTTGAGCGGCATCGTACCCCAGGTCTGTATGCTGTTCGGGCCGAGCGCCGCCGGGGGAGCTTATATCCCGGCTTTCTGCGATATTGTGATTATGGTCGAAGGCAACGCCAGCATGTATTTGGGTTCGCCGCGCATGGCCGAAATGGTTATCGGTGAAAAAGTCAGCCTGGAAGAAATGGGCGGGGCAAGGATGCACTGCACCGAAAGCGGCTGTGGAGATATGTTGGTCAAGACCGAGGAGGAAGCCATTGTCGCCGCCCGCCGCTATCTGAGCTATTTTCCCGTCAACTTTAGCGAACTGCCACCGTCCGCCGAACCGCACGAACCGCTGGCCGGTAAACCTATTTCGGAAATAGTTCCGCTCAACCAGAATAAAGCCTTTAACATGTTCGAGTTGATTAACCGGCTGATTGACGAAGGAAGCTGGTTTGATATGAAAAAATTATTCGCCAAAGAACTTATTACCGGCTTTGCCCGGATTAACGGGCGGGCCATCGGTATCGTCGCCAACCAGAGCCGGGAAAAGGGCGGGGTGCTTTTCGTAGATTCAGCCGATAAAGCGGCCCGTTTCATCTGGCTTTGTAACGCCTTTAATATCCCACTGCTGTTCCTGGCCGATGTGCCGGGCTTTATGATTGGCTCCAAAGTCGAGCGCCAGGGGATTATCCGGCATGGGGCCAAAATGATTATGGCGGTTTCGGAAGCGACTGTACCAAAAATCTGCGTGGTGGTACGCAAGTGCTACGGGGCCGGACTTTACGCTATGGCCGGACCGGCTTTTGGCCCGGATTGCACGATTGCCCTGCCCTCGGCCCAGATTGCCGTGATGGGGCCGGAAGCGGCTATCAACGCCGTTTTCTATAACCAGATTATGGAAATGCCGGAAGCCGAACGGGAAGCCTTCGTCCAATTCAAACGCGACGAGTACAAGCAGGACATTGATATTTATCATCTAGCCAGCGAACTGATTGTGGATACAGTAATTCCGGGCGAGCAACTCCGGGCCGAACTGATTAATCGCTATGAGATCTACGAAAACAAAGCCCGCGAGTGGCCGGTCAAACACAACGCCGTAATTCCTCTTTAAGACAACCGGCAAAAGCGGCAGGTGTGCGCCTGCCGCCTTTGCCGGTTCTTAGAATTAAGCAGCAACCTCCTGGCCGTTATTCTTCATTCCCGGTTAGAGAATGAGACATAGAGATCGGTTTGGATTCGGGAGAACCCTTCTGGCGCAGGAAGATGGTCAGTACCACCAGCACACCTACTGATAAAAACTCGCTTTGCCAGTTTTGAAAAGATTGAAACCAAAACTGGGACGTTACCATAAAGCCCAGCATCCCCACACACTGTTCGCCATGTTCCTGCTGTTCCTGGCAGTATTGTACCGAGCCGCCATAGGCGTGCAGCAAAAACGCTAGAATAAACAGGGAAAACAGGGCAATCGTCAGGGAATGTGAATATAACGATAAAACCCAACCGCCTTTTTTGACCGGCCAGGGCACTCCAGGCCGGTCTTTATCTATGCTGGGGTCTTCGTCTTGCTCATCCTGGCCGGTAAGCGGCCTTGAATCGGGGGCCCCTTTTTGCTTCAGAAAGCCCGTAAACAGGACGTAGCAGCCCATCTGCAAAAATTCGCTTTCCCAGTTCTCAAAGACTGCCTCTATAAAATGGCCGCTAACCAGATAAGCCCCTAAACCTATTTCAGGCAGCTTGTGGGACTTCAAATCCTCGTTGTTGGTGGAAAACCCGGTAAAAGTCTGACCGATTAAAATCCCAAAGAATAAGCCAAACAATACCAGACTTAAAGAATTTTCCTTTATGAAGCGCTTCATCAAATAGCCTCCCTATATACCAACTGCATAGATAAACTATCCAGGCCACAAGTTTACAAGTAAAGCCACAGTGTTATAAGCCCTAAAGCACAATTTATACCTAAACATTACCACTCAATTCTAAATTTATGGCCGCCAATTGGAAAACTAATTACCCCATTTGGCCCGCCATGATAAGATATAGCGGCAACTTAGAATCTAGTAGCAAGTAGTCGGAAATTAGTTTTGAGTAAATATTGAACTTGTTAGATGCCAGGAATTGGCCTGATAAGATTGGGCATTAATTCGTTAAATCAAAGGTGAAGCTTCGCATGGAGAATACTCTCTCTTACAACCGGACTCCGGCCCGTACTTCTTACGATATGGTAATTGTGGGTGGCGGCATTATCGGCCTGGCGACTGCCCGCGAGTTTTTGAAGCGCCAGCCCGGTTTGCGGTTAGCTGTGCTGGAAAAGGAAGCCGATATTGCCCTGCACCAGTCGGGCCATAACAGCGGCGTAATTCATACCGGGATTTATTATACGCCCGGCTCACTAAAGGCCAAAGCCTGTGTCGCCGGGCAGCAGGCCATGCTGGAATATTGCGACGAACATTCCATTCCATACGAGCTGTGCGGCAAAGTAATCGTGGCCCTGGACGAAAGCGAGTTGCCCCGGCTGGCCGAACTTTACCAGCGCGGCCTGTCCAACGGCGTGCAGGGATTGGAAATGGTCGGGCCAGAGCGGCTCAAAGAACTGGAGCCTTTCGCTGCCGGGATTAAAGCGATTTATTCGCCCAACACCGGGATTATAGATTACGTCCAGGTGGCTCGCAGCTACGCTCGCGAAATCCAGCAGCAGGGCGGCGAAATCGTCACCGGCTGCCAGGTCACGAATTTGACCGATAAGGCCGGATACAGCCTTTTGAACCTCAAAATTGATGTCAATACCCAGTTGGAAGGCGAAATCCAGGCCAAATATGTCATTACCTGTGGCGGGTTGCAGTCCGATAAATTGAGCGAAATGAGCGGCAAGGCCAGTCCGGTCCAGATAGTACCTTTCCGGGGCGATTATTACGTCCTCCGGCCTGAAAAAAGGGCCATGGTCAAATCCATGATTTATCCTGTGCCGGACCCACGCTTTCCTTTCCTGGGCGTGCATTTCACCCGCCGCATGGATGGTCAGGTCTGGGCCGGACCAAACGCAGTGCTGGCTTTCGCCCGTGAGGGCTACCAGCGCTGGAAAATCAAGCCCGCTGAGTTGCTTCAGACGGTCAGTTACCCCGGTTTCTGGAAGATGGCCGGGAAATATTGGAAAATGGGCCTGGAAGAAATGTACCGGGATTATAACAAGGCCGGGTTCGTTAATTCCCTGCAACGCTACATGCCGGAAGTAACCGGCGCGGACCTGCTGCCAGGACCGAGCGGAGTCAGGGCGCAAGCGCTCGCCCCGGATGGTCGCCTGGTTGACGACTTCCTGATTCAGCAGGGCCGGAACGTGGCCCACGTCCAGAACGCGCCCTCCCCGGCAGCCACTTCCTCACTGGTGATTGCCGCGATGATTGCCGATGCCGCTGAGAAAAATTTCGATTTTGAATTTGTAGCTGTAAAATAACATTAAATATGTAAAAAGCCCGGTCGGACCGGACTTTTTATTATGCGGATTACTGAAGCGGAAAACCTTATTACGAACTCCTGACGAGCGGCATGAATTAGGCTTCGTCCTCTTTGGTCAAAACTCTTTTGTATTCCAGGACATTGGTGAAGCCCATTGCCAGACGCTGAACGTGCTGGAAAAGCTCCAGCGAATCGGTAATATCAACCGGTTGAGAGGCTAACTTGAGGAAGAAAGGCCGGTGTTCTTCAAAGACCAGGGTCGGTACGCCAAAAGCGTTGTAACGCTCGATGGCTTCGGTATGGTCCTTTTCTAGCTTCTCGTAGCCTGTGCGGTTGGAACCGTCCAGCACTCCCGTCAGAGCCTCATTGGACAGCCCGGCTTCTTTCCAGGCTTGCTCAATCGGGCCTTTATCGCCGGGGGTTTGGCCTCCTTCATGGTACAACCGGCCCAGGGCCATGTAGAATTTAAGCAGGGCTTCTTCTCCGCCCAGTGCTTGAGCGGCCCCACCGGCCACAAAAGCCAGTAAGCCTGTGGCATCGGCGCTATCGAGCGGCTGCTCCCAGATTTTCCAGTCTGGGTTTTCTTTCCTGGCGTGGGACTGCTCCAGCGAGAAGAAACGCCAGCGCACTGCCATTACATCCGAACCCATTAACTCGCTTACATCTTTGACCCATAACGCGGCCTGATAGGAGTAGGGACAGGTAAAGTCGAAATATACATCCAGGTCCAACAGACCATTGTCATTAAGGTCTGTAAAACTCTCTTGGGATTGCGTCATTAATTCCTCCTTAAGGTGTTTGCAATACGCTTTGCAACTACGGGAGCAGACAAAGGTTATAATTCTACCATTCTACGTAAAAAAACCGGGATTGTTTCGTAATTGTTTAGAAATCAAACAACATCTGACCCTGGAAAAGAGAATTCTCGGCTTCCCAGCTCAGGCTCGGTTTGTCGCGCAGGGCCACTTTAAGCTTGAATTTGAGAATACCGCGACTTTCCAGGCAGTTAGTCATGTGCTTGATAGCGTTTTTAGGATCGTTATTTTCCTCGGACAGATGGGCCAGCCAGACGGCATGGTTAGTGCCGCTCCATTCGAGTACCCGGCACAATATCTCGGCGCTCTGTTGGTTGGATAAATGACCGTGGTTGCTGGCAATCCGGGCCTTTAAAAACTGGGGGCGGTCGCTCTTGAAGAGCCGTTCCAGGTCGTGGTTGGCTTCCAGGATAATCAAGTCGCTGTTATAGAGCGGCTCAAAAATTGGTTCGGTAGCGCAACCCAGGTCGGTCAGAATAATGCCCTGCTGGCCCCCGGCCCGGAAAGTATAACATACCGTATCGGCGGCATCGTGGGACACCGGGACACTACTTACTTCAATTCCGCCAACACTTTTCACGCCGCCCACCGGCAATATTTCAGTATTATAATGGCCGCGTGGTTCGGCCAGTACGCTGCTTCTCCCGGCATCCCGCAGGGCTTCCATTCGGACTTCTTTATCCCAGCGCAAGCGTGAAGCTTTGAGGGTTTTCTCGCTGGCAATCACCGGAATGCCCCATTTGCGGGAAATCGTCCCGGCGCTACGCAGGTGGTCGCTGTGGTCGTGGGTCAGGAAGATAGCTGACAACTCCTGAATTGAAACGCCGCAAGAACTCAGGTGTTTGGCAGTCGCCGCCGCCGTCAGGCCGCTATCAATCAAGATGCTGGTTCCTTCGTGCTGGACCAGATAGCAATTGCCGCTGGACCCGCTAGAAAGAGAAGTTACTTTCATAATTGTTTTATTTGCTGCTTATAGCTGGCGGAAAGCCTGTTCCAGGTCTTCCAGAATATCAGCCGGGTCTTCGATACCGACAGAAAGGCGCAATAGTTCGTCTTTCACACCGATTCCGGCCCGTTGGACGGCAGTTAAACCCCGGTGCGAAGTGATGGCCGGGTGGCTGAGGGTAGTAATAACATCGGCCAGGCTTGGCACGAGTTGAATTACTTTCAAAGCTTTGATAAAGGGGCTGAGAGCTTGCGGTCCGGCAGCCAGTTCAAAACCCAGCATACCACCAAATAGTCCCTCCGGCATCAGTTTCTGAGCCAGTTTGTGCTGGGGATTACTTGTTAAACCGGGATACATAACCTTGCCTACCACTGGTTGTTTTTCCAGCCACTCGGCTACAACCTGAGCGTTACGGCTGTGAGCCGCCATCCGTAAAGGCAGAGTTTTCAAACTGCGGACGTTCAGCCAGGCATCAAACGCGCCCTGGGTCACGCCCATCAACCGCCCGGCCATATTAGCGGCCTGGACAATATCGGCCCGCCCGGCCACAATGCCGCCCAGAGCGTCACTATGCCCGCCAATGTATTTAGTGCTGGCGTGCAGTACAATATCCACACCCCACTGAATCGGGCGGCAGATTACCGGCGTGCTAAAAGTCGCATCTACAAACGAGTAAAGGCCAAGCTGCCGGGCCAGGTCGGCCAGGGCCGGTATATTGCTGACCTGCATGGTCGGGTTGGTGATGGTTTCAAAGAAAAGTACCCGCGTAGTCGGGCGAAGGGCTGTCCGCACAGCCAGCTCATCCGCCGTATCCACCAGGGTAGTTTCGATGCCGAATTTAGGTAATTGCTGGGTCAAGAGAGCAAAAGTCCCACCGTAAATCTTTTCATCGGCGATAATATGGTCGCCATTTTTGAGGACAGCCATCAGAGCGATAAAAATCGCGCCCATGCCACTCCCGGCTGCAACAGCCGCTTCGGCCCCTTCCAGGCGGGCCATAGCCGTTTCAAAAGCGGTCCGGTTCGGTGAAGCGTTACGGTAGTAGAACCAGCCTTCTTCGGGATTGGTCTGAACTCGTTCGAGGTCTTCCAACGATTTGAACGCATGAACGGTGGTCTGGTAAATCGGTTGGGCCACTGAATGACTGAGAGTGCGTTCGGCTATTTCCCCGGCGTGCGCCGCTTCGGTGGCAAGGCGGTGCGTTTCCAGGCTGGCTGGTTCCATCTCATTTATCATAGCAAAAACTCCCCATCAATAGCATAAAAATCGAACAGATATGTCATAACTATACCATGTCGAGCCTTAAACGTAAACCATAGAACGGGTAAACGTGGGAGGCAGATTTCGGGTTTGGTCAGGCTTTTCAGACCTGTTAATTGGTAAGATTATTTACCTGCAAACCTCTTACTCTGCCACGAAGACTTTAAAACTTGTTTCACTCTTTTACGTATAAATATTAGAACCGAAAATTGCTCTGCGATTGCAGCAAGTAGACAGATAGGTAAAATTATAAAAAACCCCAATCATTTAGAAAGAGGTACACGTTAATGGAACAGCGCGAAATTGCGACCCTGGCCGGGGGCTGCTTCTGGTGTCTGGAAGCGGTGTTTGTCCAGTTACAGGGAGTGGAGAAAAGCGTATCGGGTTATGCCGGGGGCGCGGTCCAAAATCCGTCTTACCAGCAGGTTTGTGGCGGTCGGACCGGGCATGCCGAAGTGGTCCAGGTCACTTTCGACCCGCAGGTAATTTCTTATGAAGATTTACTGAAAGTGTTCTTCACCATTCACGACCCCACGACCCTCAATCGCCAGGGCAATGATGCTGGAACCCAATATCGCTCGGCTATCTACTACCACACGCCCGAACAGAAAGCCACCGCCGAGAAAGTCATTGCCGAATTGACCGCTGAGAAAGTCTGGAATGGCCGGATTGTCACCGAAGTTACGCCCCTGCCGACTTTCTACGCAGCCGAAGCTTATCACCAGAACTATTATGAAAACAACCCTTATCAGGGTTATTGCCAGGCCGTCATCGCCCCTAAAGTTTCCAAGTTACGCAAATATTACTTCGAGCGTTTGAAGAAAGCGTACGTCTAACTGTTGAATAGGCCAGCCTGTTGGGTGGCTCATTTCTTTACAAAGTTAGATTAGCCACATAAGAATTAACAATGAAAATGTAGCCTTTGGAAATTGACCCAAAGGCTATATCTTTGCAACGTTGCCAGCCGCTTTTTTTGCAGCTATACTGCCCCCATGCAAACCAACCATTACGACATCATCATTATAGGGGCGGGCCACAACGGCCTGACCTGCGCCGCCTACCTGGCTAAAGCCGGGTATAAAGTGCTGGCCCTGGAACGCCGCCATATCGTGGGCGGGGCAGTCGTTACTGAAACCGATCTGGTAGAAGGTTTTAAGCTGGACACCTGTAGCAGCTACCACGTGGTTATCAATGGCACTCCGGTTATTGCCGACCTGGAACTGGAAAAGTTCGGCCTGGAATACCTGGAAGTAGACCCCTGGGGTTTCGCGCCTTTTCCCAACGGCAACTATATAATGTTCTACCGCGATGTTGACCGGACCGCCGAAAGTATTGCCCGCTTCTCACCCAGAGATGCCGCCGCCTACCGGGCCTTTATGCGGCGCTGGATGCGCTTTAACGAAACCATGGTGGCGGTCTTTTGCGCTCCGCCGACCCTGAACGGCATGGCCGGAGCCGTTCTAAAGCACGAGCTAAAAGATGGCCGCTGGCGCAGTCTTTTCCAGGAGTCGCTGACCGGGCCGCTCGAAACCGCCGCCATGCTGCGGACCATCTTCAGCCCTTACGGCAAAGTAATTCGGGAGACTTTTGAGTCGGAAGAAGTACGGGCGGCCCTGGCCTGGTTGGGCGCTCAGAGCGGCCCCGGCCCGGACGAACCGGTCAGCGGCGAACTGCTTGCCATGCAGCAATCGCTCTATCATCTGCTGGGAGTGCGCCGGCCAAAAGGCGGCAGCGGCATGCTGACCCAGGCTTTAGCTCGCTGCCTGGAACATCACGGCGGAGAAATCAAGGTCAACCAGGCCGTTCGCCGGATACTGGTCGGAAATGGCCGGGTCGAGGGAGTGGAAACCGTCACGGGCGACCGCTATACCGCTCCGCTGGTTATCTCCAACGCCCACGTCCAGACTACCCTGCTCAAGTTGCTGCCGGAAGGAACCCTGCGGCCCGGTTTGCGGCGGCGAGTGGAGAATATTAAAGTCGCCAACGGTTTTGGCATGACCGTCCGTTACGGTATGGACAACCTTCCCAACTACACCGTTTTACCGAGTCAGGTGGAAGCCGGAAAAGTCCAGGCGGGCCAACAGCACCGGGGCATGCAGCTCTTATGCCCTTCAATGGATTACTTGCAGCAGACCTATATTGATGCCGGAGCCGGAAGACCCCCCGTACGACCAGCCGTTCTTGCCATGACCCCCAGCGTGGTTGACCCCAGTTTAGCGCCACCGGGTAGAGAGGTACTTTATATCTGGGCGCAAACTCATCCTTACCGCCTGTCTAACGGCGAAAACTGGTCCGACATCCGGCAGCGCGAAGCCAATAAGTGTTTGCAGGTGGTTGAGGATTTTGCTCCCGGCATCAAGGAAGCCGTGGTCGGGCAGTACATCAAAAGCCCGGTAGACCTGGAAGAAATCGGCGGTCTGGTCCAGGGTAATTTGATGCATATAGATATGTCTATCGGCCAGATGTTCATGCTGAGGCCGCTGCCGGAATTAGCCAACTATTGCACCCCAATCAAGGGACTGTACCTGACCGGGGCCAGCACTCACCCCGGCGGCGGTGTGAGCGGCGCACCTGGCTATAACACCGCCCACCGGGTGCTGTCCGACCTGCGGCAGGGCGAAAAAGCGCCAGCGCCAGGGCTGGTTAAAGCCGGGGCGTTAGGGGTCGGATTTGGCCTGGGATATTGGGTCTCCAAAAAGTTCAGGCGCGATTTTAGCCATTTTGAAGATAAAAAGGAATTATAACAATGAGCGAAACTAACAGCACGGCCCTGCTGGTAATTGATGCCCAGGTGAATATGTTCGACGAAAGCTATCAGATTTACGATGCGGAAGGTATTGAAACCAGGCTTAAACGCTTGATTGACCGGGCCCATACTGCCCAGGTTCCAGTGATTTATATCCAGAACAACGGCACGGAAGGCGACCCGGATATACCCCACACGCCCGGTTGGGAGATTTTCCCGGCCCTTAAACCACAAGAAAGCGACCTCGTATTCGAGAAAGGTACACCTGACTCTTTTCACGAAACCCCGCTTCAGGCTGAATTAACGGCCCGTGGCGTGAAAAATCTGATAATCGTCGGGATGCAGACCGACTGGTGCATCCAGACCACCACTCGCCAGGCCGCCAACCTGGGCTATGCCGTGACCCTGGTCAGGGATGGTCACAGCACTTACCCCAGTAAGTCGCAGACCGCCCCGGAAATCATTGCCGACTATAACCGGCAACTCGAACCGCTAGTGACCCTGAAAGATACTTCTGAAATAAGTTTTTAAATCGAACGGAACGAGCGATGCCCCAAGAATTGCTGGGTGAACTGGTCCGGGAGGGCAAAAATCGCACCCCCTCCCGGTTGGCCCTGGTCTGGCGCGACCAGGAAATAAGTTACCTGACCCTGGACGGCCAGATTGACCGGGTGGCGTTCAGTCTGCGGCGGCTCAAGGTCAGACCCGGCGACCGGATAGCTCTTTACCTGCATAATCTACCTCATTTTGTGGTCGCTTTTTACGCCCTGCAACGCCTGGGAGCCGTGCCGGTTCCGCTCAACATTTACTGGAAAGGCCGCGACCTGCGCTATTTGCTGGAAGAAAGTCTGGTCAGCGGCGTGATAACCATCGCGCCCTATTTCGAGCGGTTCAAGGAATTGATGCCTGTGCTGCCCGAAATCAACTGGGTCATCGCCATTACCGCCGGAGGAAGTCAACCCGCCGGTTCGATGGCCTGGGAAGAACTGCTGAATGAGCCGCTCTCGGAGCCGGTCTATGAGGATTTGGACGCAGTAGAACCGGCCTTGCTGGCTTTTACGGCAGGACGGACCGGCCCTTCCCGGCCAGTCCTGTTGAGCCATTTCAACCTCCTGGCAAACTGCCAACAAATGCAAGACCTGACACAGGCCCACTTTTGGGGCGGTTGGGACGAGGACGATGAAGACCACCGCGATACCGCCGGGATATTGCCCATAGTCAGTTCGTTTGAAGTTACTCTTCTGGCTTTGCCCCTGTTTAACCTTTTCAGCCTGAATATCGGCCTGAACCTGACTTATTTCCTGGGTGGTACGGTCGTCTTGCAGGAACGCTTCGACCCGGCCCAGGCGCTCGAACTGGTCGAACAGCGCAGTTGTACCCTTATTTTCGGCTCCCCCGCCATCTTTAGCCAGTTAGTGCATACGCCAGGCTTTGCCGCCGCCCACCTGGAAAGTCTCCGCTACGCTTTTTCCTACGGTGGCCCCCTGGCCGCAGAAATACGGGATGTCTGGCGCAAAAAAACCGGCACGCCTATTTTCAACTGCTACGGCGTAACCGAAGCCTCGCCCCTGCTGTGCTGCGAGGCCGCCAGTGAACCATCCAAAGAACCGTCCGGCGAAGATTTTGTGGGAAAGCCCCTGCCGATAATTCAGTTAAGCCTGCAAGGGCCAGGTGGGAAAATGCTGCCGCCCGAACAGGCCGGGGAACTACTGGCTAAAGGCCCCAACATGATGCTGGGCTACTTCAACCCGGCTGAACCGGACCAACCCCATCTGGTCAAAACCGACGGCTGGTTCCCGACCGGCGACATGGCCGTGGCGGACGAAGAAGGCAATTTCCAGATTATTGACCGTAAAGAAGATATTTTGATGCTGCCCAAAGGCGAATTGCTGGTTCCACGCGACATCGAACGAGTGCTGGAAACCCATCCGGGCATCTGGACCGCCGCCGCCCTGCCCTATACCGCCCCGGATGGACGCAACCGCATGATTGCTTTCGTGGTCATCAACCAGGCCGGGCGCAACCTGACCGAACCGCTCCTGCTGCACTACTGCGACCGGCGGCTGCCGTCCAGCCATTGCCCCGAACGCATCTTTATCTTTCAGGAGCCGGATTTCCCCCGCTTGCCTAACGGTGCAATCTGGCGGCGAGCCTTGCGGGCGCAGATACCCGAATATTTATAACTTTACTGGAAAAATATGTAACCCGCCGCCCCGGCCATAATTAGCATAAAAATGACGTGAACCCGGTTGGTTAGACCCACCACGACCGTCACCGCACAAACTATCCAGCCGCGCCAATCTATCCCCGGTGCGCTAATCAGTGAAAAGGCCGTTGCCAGCAGCGACCCGACAACCGCTACCGAGAGGCCGCGCAAAAGTCCCCGGACTGCCGGGATATGCTCGATCTTTTTGTAACCTGCCGCCACCAGCAAGACTATAAAAGGCGGGATAATTACCGCCGCCAGCGCCAGAGCCGCGCCCAGCCAGCCGTATGTAATGTAGCCCAGCGAAATAACCCACAGGCCGTTAGGACCGGGAGTTATCTGGCCGACCGCGACCGCTTTGCCAAAATCGGTTTCGCTAGCCCAGCCGTTATCCAGCAAATCCTGGTGCAGACTGGGGAGGTTGCCCAGACCGCCGGTCGAAAAGAGCGAAGCTTTCAGGAAAATCAAAAAGTAACTTAGCGGGTTCACTTTGGCTCCTCCGGCGACTCCATCTCAGCCTCAACTTCTTTAGCCGAAAGCATTGGCGCTTTAAAAAACACTGCCCCCAGGCCGGTCGCCAGCAGCAACACCGCTATCACCGGCAGCTTTAGAAACCCAATCATAAAGCCCACCATCAGGATAAATATAAAAGTTAAAATCAGGCGGAGTTGGCCTTCGCGTTGGCTCTCTTTTATCAGGGGCCGCCCCATATTTACCATTACCATAAACATCAGCCCAGCCGTCGCCGGTATAACTCCGCGCAGAATGGCCTGGAAGGGCGGCCATTGTTGAATTAAGGTAAAAC
>JAYSYV010000916.1:0-1291 GCA_043727245.1 Chloroflexota bacterium
CGGTAGCCGCGACCAACGATCCCAGTTGTACTTATTTTTCTGAAACAAAACATCAAGCATGCGGGAGTTTTCTCAGTTACTGGCGTTCGCACGGCCTGGATTTAGGCGAACCCGGTTTTTCTTTCCGCGAATCACTGGCCCTCTTTGGTTTTCCTATTTCTGAAGCTTTCCAAAATCCTCAAACCGGCAGGTTGGTTCAATATTTTGAACGGGCCCGGTTTGAATACTATCCCGAAAATAAAGACACGCCTTATGAGGTATTGCTTGGTTTGTTGGGCAATCAGGAACTGCAAACCAGGGGTTGGCTTGCTGGCACATAAGTTGCCCTGTAAAGAAGTGTAGGTAAAAACCTATTTTCAGGTAGCAGAAGTAGAGAGGATGACGCGATGTTGGAAAAGAAAACCGACCACAAAAATCTAATCAAGGAAGTTTACGCCGAAGGCAGCGTTTCGGAAACGCTGGCCGAAGTAAACAATGGGGTTAGAACTGATACAAGTGAAGCTTTAGGCAATCAACCGCCTTCTTCGTCAGGCGTGGATAAAGCTAAAACCGGTGTTTATCCGGCTATACCGGAGCAGTCCGGTCAGAATAGCAAACTGAGCGATGGGGATACTGAATTTAACGCGGTCCACAATGACCAGTCCGCCCCTGATTACCGGGATGAAATCTACCGGGAAAAGCCAGTTGAAGGCCGCGTAGCCAACAACTAGGAAAAGGAGGATTACCCACAATGGATAAAAATGATGGCGGGCAGCAGGAAGCAAAGCACCAGGGTGGTTTCCTTGATAGAATCGGAAACATTATAGATTATATGGCCGCCAACAAACCGACCCATCAAGAACACTAGCGTCAAATGGATTTGGAAGCTCTGGAAGAATGTTACCAGAAAGAAAAAGCCCGGAGTAACTCTGATTAGTCTGGTCAACAGGTGTGTTATGGTTTAAGTGTAAATGTTATCGTTTTACATTTAACGGAAAAGGAGATAGAACTCAAATGAGTAAACTGCGAATTAAAAAAGATGAAGCGCACAGCCAGGATGACCGCCCCAATACTCCCGAAGAGTTTGAGCGCGACCTTCATCCCAACAGTGTACCCGAAGATATAGAGACTTTAGAGGCCGAAGCAGCCGAGGAAACGGCTTACAATAACAAGGAGATTGTCCAGGCATATCCTGAACTCAGTAATGATGAGTTAAAACGTTTGCAGGTACTCTCTGAAGGAACACCCCTGGAAAACGGCACGACTTATTATGACCTGAAACACCAGGGTCGCGGCGAATTTAAAGCCGGTA
>JAYSYV010000917.1:0-4264 GCA_043727245.1 Chloroflexota bacterium
GCTGCCCAGCACGTAATAATCAATCTTACGCTGGCGGCTGCCGAAGGTGTCCAACCGGTTTGGGCTGAGATTGCCGTCCAGGGCCAGGGGCAACGCGGCAGCAAGAACGCTAGATTTCCCGGAGGCATTTTCCCCGGCCAAAAAGAGCCGGCCATGCGGAATTTCAAACTCTTGCAGGCCGTACAGCCAGAAATTGCACAAAATAACCCGGCGCAGGCGGTAGCCCTGCGGCCCGCCTTCCAGGGTTTGCAAATAGGCCACTTTAGCGGCCAGGTTGTCGGTGTCAGAGTTGGTATCAGCGTTCGTTAAATCGTCCCAGAGGGTGAATTTTTCGCCAGGTTCCACTTAATTTAACTCCATGAGTTTTTTATCCGCTCGATTTCGGCAGGCGGTATTGACCAGTTCAGGCCGATTTTCTCACCTTTGATTTTATCTTTTTTGAGCCAGTTTAAGATTGTTACTTCAGTGACCCCTAACAACCGGCCTGCATCGGTAGCGTTATAGCCTGGTTCGTCTGAATTAACGATAGCAGGCGAACTTTCTTTGGCTACTACTCTGACCCTGGCATTTTCCGGTTGAGCGGCTTTTGGGGAAGATGGCGGTGTGGGCGCAGTTCCCCAGCGTATTTCTTTGAGCCGCTCTACTTCGGCCTCCTGGATAACCCAGCCGTGTGGCTGGCGTTCGCCTTTTAAAAAGCCGGTGTTCAGCCAGTTCAGGATAGACTGGTTGCTTACGCCCAGGATGCGTCCGGCCTGGGCCGCATTGTAGCCCGGTTGCGCTGCGGCCTTACCGTTCCTATCCGGCTTTTTGTTCAGGGGTGTGCTAGATGTATCTGTACCTTCAAAGGTCATCTGTTGCGGCTTTTCGATAACGAGTGGGGGCGGCCCGATTTCTTCTTCCGGCGGCGGCGGGTAGCTCACCCCGAAGCGGGCCATTGTTGGCAGTAGCAAAACGTTACCCGACCGGTCGGGGCCGCGCATTAACCCGGCCTGGCGCAGCGTGTCATACACGTCCTGCAATAATTCCTGAAAGGACATCTTGCGGGCGGTGCTGCCCCAGCGCGAACCGTATTCCTCGCGTACCTGGCGAAAAACCTCGGCTATCTCGCTTTCCGGCAGTACCCGGCAACCTTCGCTGGCCGGGTACTGCCACTCGCCGCTGCTAACTTTTTGCCGGATGACCTCGCAGCAAAGTAGCGCCGCCTGATCAGCCGCGCCGGTCAGGTTTAACAGGCTGAACGGTCCCAGGCCCGTACCACTAGGCCGGACAATCATGGCGTATTCGTAACGCAAATCAAGCTGCCAACCGTAAGTCTGGCCCAGCTCAAAATTAAAGGTTTCCTGGTGTTCGCACAGAGCTTCAAAAGCTTCCGGGTCGTCGTATTTCAACAGAACCGGGCCGAGCAGCAGGGTGCGCCAGGCTCTTTGCAGCGGGATAATTTTCTCCGCGCCAGGCAAGCGGGCCGGGGTAAGGGCTTTAGGGTTGCCCTGGAGCGTTCTGGCGGCCAGCCGGACCTGTTCCATATCCAGGGCTAGAATTAACGAGCGGGTTATTTCGCTAAATTCCCACAGGGCGTTTTCCTGCCCGGCCTGGTTGAGCCATTCTTCCGAACTGCCGTCTTCCAGGTACAAACCGCCCAGTTCCTGCAAAGTTTTCAGCGCTCGCGAGAGGCTGTAGCGGTCACTCTGGCGCTTGAAGTCGAGCGGGGCCACGTGGGGAGCCAGGTAGCCCGTGGCCGAATGTTCTTCCAGGCGTTCGGCCAGGTGCGACATCAGAAATTGCTGCCCGTTGCTGTGACCGCCTCCATCATTCAGGCGCGTTTCGGCATACCAGAGGGTCCAGACAAAACAGGCAAAGTCGCGGGGGTGCTGGAGGGTCTGGAAGACATATCCCGGAATAAAGGAAACCGGAGTCCGTATCAGCCGGATACTGGCCGGAGAGCGCCGGATACGCCAGCCTGTATGCTGATCGTGCCAGCTTTGCAGGGCGTTATACTGATTATTGATGAGCCTGAAGCGGTCGGGATGACGGCTGCGGTCAATAACCCCGTTTTCTAGCAAGATGACCTGGGCCTGGGTGAGAGCTTCAGTCTGGGTGTTGGTCTTTTTCATCTATCTCTATCTCTGGGCGGCTTTGGTTTTCTTTTCAATTCTTTCCAGCCGGTAGCGCGGCATCAAAATCGCCCCGTCCGGCGCTTTTAACAACCCATAATTTATTTCATCAGGATTGACCAGGGCAATAGTCGAGCCGTCCGGGGCGCGGTAGAGGCGCTGGCTATCGCGCAGACAGCCCCGCACGACAGCCAGGATAGCGTTGCGTTCGGCGGCGCTTCCTACCATTATCTCGGCCAGGTCGAGCGATCCGGCTGCAAACAGAGCCGAAAACCGGGCCTGTTCTTCCAGGCGGGCCTGCTGGAGCTGTTCGATCAGGGCTTTTTCGGCCTCATGATTAGCGTTGATGGGCAGTTCGGGCGTTTTATCGCCCCTGGCCCGGCCAATCTCACGCAAGACCGCGTTAACGCTGGGCGCTTCCTGCCAGGCCGGTTCCAGGCCGGTTGTGCTGGTGGACCGCGACATACTTTCGGGGAAATGGCCCGGTAAAGCGTGGCCGAACGCGACCAGTAAGAGCTGGTTGCTTTCTTCCGGCTGGACCGCTTCTAACATGCGCCGGGCCAGCGCGTCCAGGTCGCTTGCGTAATTGGCGTTGGGACGGGAGGCTGAGGCCAGTTGCTCGGCCCGGCGGACCACTTTTTCGACTTCGGTTGCCGCCGAACGCCGGAAAATATCGGCGCTGTACCCGGCGCTAAACCAGCTAACCAGGGCATTTAGCTGGTTGGTCGCTTCTTTCAGTAAAGTTGCCCGTGGCGGCATATTCTCCTGCCCGGTTCCTGGCGGGTGCAGGTGGTCGGCAATGGCTTCGAGCAGGGCCGTGTGCCGGTCGGTCTCGAACCATTCCTTAAGCTTGTGGCGAAATAATAAGCTGTAGTGGGCCAGAGCCTGACCGAAATTGGTAACGTATTCGACCACCGAGCGTTTGTAGCTCTGGTAAGCTTCTAGCCCGGCCCTGGGCTGGCGGGCGCTGCTGGTAATATTGGCAAGATACTGGGCGGCCTCGCGGGCCATCGTATTGAAAAGCTCAAACAATCGCCGCCATTCTTCGGCCAGGCGCGGGGTATCCGGGTTAGCGGCTTTAAGCAGCTGGTCCAGGCTTTGCAACATATCCCACAAATGCGCCAGGTCGCCCTGCCTCAAAGCTCCAGCCATACTACCCAGGCGGCGCTGCTCCTCTAAAAAGCCCTCAATAGCAATCGCCAGCGGCGTAGCCTGGTAGAGCAGAGCCGGAGAACGAAAGCTGGCAATTGAAGTGTGGCGGCTGGAGTCGTAAGTGGTTAGCAGGTTGCCCCATTCTTCCAGGACGCGTAAATCGGTCTGGCACTTTTCGAGAGTGTAATCGGGGTCGAAGTGGCGGCGTACTTCTTCCCAGATTTCCTGGGCGGTCAACTGGTAGCGGTAGAGTTCGCGGTGGCGCTGGGCAAAAACGCGCATTATGGTGCGATACCAGCCCACCCGTTCGCTTGTCACCAGGTAATTCAAGACCGGGATTTTGTCAGTCAGCCCAAAAGTCAGGCTGCTAACCGGTAGAGCCTTAGCCTGTTCGCTATTATTAATATTAGTATTAATGTCAGAAAGGGGCGTGTTTGCTGTTAAATTGTTTGTCATACGAAATCTTTATTTCAAAGTATTTAAATCGCCCGTATTTTAGCACAAATGATATATATTTGGACAGTTACCTCTTAGTTCATTGACATATTCATTCCAATGCATATATAAGTATATTGAATCGTGGACTAGCGGCTCTGCGTAACCAACCGCCAGAAGCCGTCTGCTTTAGCTGACGGAGTAGTCACTCTTGTGGATGCTCTAATAGATGTTGGTCCCAATCTAAGTAGGCCAAGATCAGATACGATTAAAGGGTCAAAATACAGTAATCTAAAAGAGCTTAGAATACAATATAAAGGTGATCCCTGGCGGATATTATTTAGGGAATAAGGCATTCATTAAAACCCGGATCCTTGTGGTAGCCACCACAGGCGGTCAAGCGCGAAATGGCCTCCCCTTTTGTCTAGTCGAGAAGTGGCTGGATAAATCCAATTTACCAAGCTATTTAACCAGCCACTTCTCGAAGCCAGTCATAAAATGTAGTTTAACCCCGTAAAGCCCGGATAGTGGGACGGTAGGATTGAGGATTTATTTTAGCAGCTATC
>JAYSYV010000918.1:0-4262 GCA_043727245.1 Chloroflexota bacterium
TGGTCTTCACCCCTGCGGGGCAAGGGTCCTAACGGACCTTCGACACCTAAAAGTTTACTGACCTACACTTCGTGTATTCCAGCCGGAAGCTCTGTGAGACTCGAACCTCTCAGCCGTTCGAGCGGAGCTAAAGTGTCGTGCCAGGCGTCGCACCATCCGTCGCACGATAACCGGGTGTGTGCGACACTTCGTGCGACATATGGTGCGCCGTTTCGAGCGCTGCTCACTCAGGGTCAAATGGAACGCACTCTAGCTAAACCTGGGCTAAACCCGGCGCGGTGCAGAGCTTCCTAAACTCAGTTGCACGCCACGCCTAACGGCGCAAGGGCCTGCGGCCTGGACATGCAATGAGTTTGCCCCGCTACGCACCTACGGCGCGCCGCCAGGGCCTGGAAGCTCTGCGCGAGGCGGGAACCTTTCAGCCGTTCATTGGTTTGCTTACAACATTTATTGCGGGGTTGGTTGGAGTTGGTTATAGAAAATCCTCTCAAGCGAACCGGCCCTTGACTCGCTGTGCCGTTCTTACTCACGGGCGAAGCGAGGTGAGGTGATAGCAGGCGGGTTAAGGCAGTTACTCGCTTCGTGCCGGTGGATTGTCGCACAGCGGTCAAGGATACGCGCTGAGTACATCGCCCGGTCCACCATCGCGGATTTTAGGGGGCTTTGCTCGGTTCGGTGATAGCTCGCCGGTTAATCAAGTTGCTCGCCGCTCTCATGCTGGCGCTGCATCTTCTTTGATGTTTCTCTAGCCAGCATAAAGTTAAGCGCTCCAATATCAGACCGGCCTAGCCCAGCTTGCCGGTGAATGTCCGGGTCATCCAGCCACCAACCATCCTCATAGAGCCACACCTGGTTGAATCCCGCCAGCGCTGCCCGGTCCTGTTCTGTCAGTTCTATATTGACACCCATAGAGGCCAGTCGAGCAGCGAGTGGAACGCAACCTGCCAGGAGCGCAATAGCTTCAATTCTTTTCATGCTTATTTTGAGTTAAATTAGGGGTGTTTTAATGGCGCTATAGCGCCATGATAGAGGCAAAATTTAGAGCTGTCAAATAGAGTTGTGTGAGAGATTGCTAAAAATGATGAGTTGCGACTTTACAAGTTGTTATTTAGCTGTTACATTATTAGCAGTGACGAGCAATCGTCACTACCTAATCGAGAGGGGAAAAATTCTCTAGGTGTGTCGGCCCGTACTCCTGTTGGAAGGGCGCGGTAGGTAGCAAGCCGGTAGAAATGCCGGGGCGCGTTATCCCTACGAGCCGGAGGATTTTTGCTTTTATAGAACTTTTATTTTGAGCTTACCTCTTTGCTCAAGAATACTGTAACAATCCCTCTTATCATTCTTAAACCCAAACCCCACATGACCAGCTATCATATCGGCTAACTGCAAACAATCATCCTGTGTCGATTTAAGCCCGGTAACTTTTTCGCATTTTATATTAAGGTCCAGTTCGCTGTTTTTTAGAACTCTAGTTATTTCTGCCCTCATGGTCTGTTCAGAAACCTTTTGATCGTTCTCTTTATCTACATAAAGGTGAAATTCTCCAACATCGGTAAGGTACTCGGCCAAGAGCTGGGCTATTAAATTATTGGTAAGTTGATTACCCTTCAGACTTCTAAGACTTGGTACCAGCCAGCTTGTATCTTTGTCCAATACTCCAACATAAGCCATAAAATCGAGTTTTACTACCTCTTCAAAGAACAATTGCAGATATGCCGGGCGCAGCCGCTTGTGGTATTTAAATTCCTCTGTAGGCGGCATGTTAAACCGCTTCCTGAGTTCGGCGAACTTCTTTTTGATCGCTTGTTTGGCTTCGTCAGTTTTTATATCAATTACACATTGAATGTAAAAACGTGAGCTGGGGTTAGATGTCCTGGACCTCTGTAATCCTTGATCGCCGGAACCATCAAAATAAAACTCCCGCATATTAGAATTGCCACCATCTACGCTTCTTAGGCGGTTCGGGACGCAGCGTTTCACTACTGAGTACTGGACTGGGTTCCGGGGCAGGCTGAGGCTGTGGAGCAGCCTGGGCGGCTTGTAGCACTTCGAGCCGTTCCTTTAAAAGTCGTAGCTCGGCCGATAGTTCGCCGTTTTCGCGGTTTAATTTATTTAGCTCGTCTGATTGTTTTGCGACTACCACATTTTGCTGGCTTAGAAGGTCGGCCAACGGCTTGATTGATTCCTTGACCGCCTCGCTTATTACCAGGGCCATATTCTGGGCTTGCAGGCTTGTTGTCATGGGTTGTTGGTCTATAGTCGGACCATCTGTTATTGGAGGTTGTGCTGGTATGTTATAGGGCTGTGGCGGCCTTAGGTTGTGGGTTTCCTCGGCTATCCGCTGTACTTCAGAAAGTGACACAACCCAGATTTCAACCCCTCTTTCGATTACCTTTTGAGCCGACAAGAGCCTACCAGACTTGCGCCAGTTACGAAGAGTATTAAAGTGAAGACCGACCGCCTTTGCAGCCTCGGCCAGAGTAATGTTGTCGCTTGTTGTCATGGTTTGGTCCGGCTATGTTATCCAGGTCTATTGACCGGGCTTGTTATTGGTTATCTATCAGGCGAGCGGTAGTATTATAATCCGCTTGGTGCAATGGCACAATCTCTATATCCGGTCTATAATGTGTTATCGTTTTGTTATCATTAAACATTATAAGAGGATATCATGCTACTAACCCGTTTAAAGTACTGGCGTGAGCTGCGCGGCTACTCGGTGCGAGGGCTGGCAGAAAAGAGCAAAGTAGGATTTACCACTATTTCATTCTTGGAGAATCAGCACCGGCCACCGCATGGCACAACTGCCAGCAAACTAGCCGCTGCCCTGGGCGTGGAAGTAGCTGACCTTTACGATCTAAAACCAGCGCCGGTTAATTACGCGATAACAAACGATAACATTAAGCCGATAGCAGCACTTAAACCGGCTCGGTCCAATATCGCCGGGGCAAAGAAACAACCGGTTATAAGCTTCTGGGTAATAGAAAAGGACCAGGAAGAGGGCGATCCGTTCAGGACAGATACCCAGGACGAGGCTGACCGGTTAAAGGCAAGGCTGGGCCAGGTCAGGGTCTACCAGGCGGCGAGTAAGTTTGAAGCTTGGGAATTACACAGACAGTTCTTGATAAGGGTCGCCAGGGGTTACGATGCATGGTAAGAGAAGGTTGAATATAAGCCACTGGGTTAAGAGGAAAATTAATAAAATTTTATTGTTTTATATTGACTAATTTAGAGTCATGAGGTTAAATAGAAAAAGTGAGGCTAGTTGATACTCTACATGTAAATTTAGTAGCTAGGAACCAATATGAAGTTAGAGAAGGCAGAGAAAACCGGCAACCGGTTAAAAGTTTTGCGAGTTCGAGCGAGATTAACAATTGCTGAACTGGCAGAAAAAGCAAATTTGAATCCAGCTACTATTAGCCTCACTGAGAATAAACATCGATCACCCACGCCTGAAACTGCAATTGCCCTAGCCCAAGCTTTAGGGTTTGACCCTAATACTTCGGAGGAGGCCGCTGCAATTTTAGGTGTGGAATTATCTACGAAAGGTCGGCCAAAGACCCAGATTTAAGACACGAAAAAGCCGCTCGGCTGGAAACTTAGCGGCTTAATCATTTCCTATTAACAAGTGGCAGCCTTTGGAGCTGTTCAATTGATGTTTTTAGTTTAGCAAAAATTAACAACTTGTCAAGTTGTCAAGTTGTCAAGTTGTCTAAACTGAGAATGTCTGGAAAGGCTTGTGTTTAACATGCCCATTGATTTAACTAACGCCATGCCCGGTGGCTGGACTCCAATACCAAACGATTTTCTTGACCGAATTGCGCCGACTTTAACAGCCGCCGAGCTGCGCGTTGCTCTATATATTTACCGGCACACAATAGGCTATCAAAAGCTTACCGATGCAATTAGCTATAGCCAGTTTACCGAAGGTATAACCACCGCCGGCGGTAGCAAACTTGATGCCGGGGCAGGGGTCAGCCGACGAAGCCTACCGGTAGCCCTGGCCGGTCTGGAACGGCGCGGGGTAATCAACCGGTCCGGTGGCGGCACGGGCGGAGCGGTTCGCTATACAATTGCCCAACCAAATGCTAAGTCTAAATCCCCAGAACCAGAAAATGATGCTGGATCAGAGCTACAACAACTATCACTAGCCGTAGATGATCTACAACCAGGGCAGAAACTGTCAACCTCTCAACCACAACCAGGGCAAAAACTGTCAAAAGTTGAGCCAGAACTAGGGCAAATACTTCCCCCCACAATAGAAA
>JAYSYV010000919.1:0-4261 GCA_043727245.1 Chloroflexota bacterium
CTGTGTTATTTCCTTCCAGTTTCATGGCTAATACGACAACAAGCCCAGTATATATTTTATTTGCTAAACCTCACAAGTTAATTCTTTACAAGCGCTAAGAGCATACCGTGATTATTATAATGGAAAGCGTCCTCATCAAGGAATTGGGCAAACAATACCAGAAGCTTCCAAAATATTGGCAAATCAAATGGGTAAAATTGTATCTATTCCAGTTCTGGGAGGTCTCCATCATGCTTACTCTCGGGCTGCTTAGGTCGCAAGTTAAGCTTGGATCAACTCGGATGTGAAATGTATCCAGGACAAGGGTTGAAAGTTACAAAACTCTACTCTACACCGGGGCTGCTCTTTTTTCTGACCTTGTATGGGCGGTCTGTGGATTGTTAACAGCCGCGAGATACGGTGGAGAATGGAGAGAGACCAAAGCAGGAGAGGGTCAATCTTCCTAAGGCGGTCTAGCCGCAAGGAGCTAAAGTACCTCTCTCCTACCCTGGTATTGAACAATTTTATTATACAAGGAGCAAACTACCTTAAACGAGCTTAACCCACTGTCTTGACATCGTAACCCACAATATAATATTAGTAGCTTCAAATGCTTTTACTTTTTTGGTTTGCAGGAAGATTTTCGGGCAGGGTTGGAATTCCGGCAACCCTGCTTACCCCATTAGTCTCACACTCGCTCATTCACGCTAAGTGTTGGCGGCTAATTTTAAGTCAAATTTGCTAATCAGTTATATGGAAGGAAACCAGGTTGCGACCGCCGTTGGGTTTGTACTTTTGTTATATAGCCCCTCAAAATCCATTCCGCTATCATCTGTACCTTTCCAGTATAAGGAAGCGGGGTCGAACCTGCATTCTCGAATTGACTCCCAGATGGCCTCGTTTGCCCGCTTTTTCCAGTCCTGGTAGTTTGTATCAAGGTCTAAAATCAGGGTCTTCACACCAATATAGCCACTGGAATTACCATATCTTACCTTCTTATAAGTTGCTGTAGGAGTCCCTACATTGTTCTGCCAGCCCCCACTCAGCGAACTTACTAAAGGGTTAAATGAGGCGGGAGTATGCGCCCCCGAAATTTTATCATCGGACTTTACATGACCATTAGTAAGATGGTCAAAAAGATCGCCACCCACCCCTTTAAAGAATCTTAGAAAAGTAACGTCATATTTCTCAAAAACATCATTATTTAACCCTCTTTCACTGATCAAGTCAGCAAACTTATTTATGGCGGGCTGTGCAGTCCAGTCACCGAGGTTTAGCCGCCCCGTAGTGTCATTGATTTGTTCCCTGAGTTGGGCCAGAGGGCGATCTACCAGCCGCCCGAAGTCTTTTCCAGTGGCATTCTCGAAAAGTTTTAGCAGTTTACTAAGCTCCACCGGGGTAAGAGTTAGCAAATCCCCCAGTTTTAAGGAGGCGACCTGTGTTACCAGGAGAGTGAGGTCAGCCAGCTTTAGTTTATCAACGTGTAATTTCTTAGTGTCAAAAAGGTCAGCCAGGGAACCGAAGGTATACCCTTTGACCGCGACAGCCGGATTGTTGAGGACCGGCGCCAGTTTAGTTACCGGGAAGTTGTCTACCAGTTTTTTGACCCTGGCCGGTTCCAGTTCGACTACCTTCAATAGCGCGGCACCCTCCAGTTCTACCGACAATTCCAGGAAGGATTGCCTGCTCACACTATTGATTAAAGGTGGCAAACGCTTTACTTTCGGGATCAGAATATCAAGTTTAACTTGAGGCAGGGTGTC
Source organism: Chloroflexota bacterium (assembly GCA_043727245.1). Lineage (GTDB taxonomy): Bacteria > Chloroflexota > Chloroflexia > Chloroheliales > Chloroheliaceae > 54-19. The sequence goes on from JAYSYV010000919.1 coordinate 1,743, forward strand.
CACGACCTCAAACATATCGGTTTTGAGTTCAGTTACCCAGAAACTCATCTGGTCAAGGGTTAGTTTGTTTTCAACCCGTTTTACCCCGGCTGCCCCGATTTGAGCCGTCATATTCTTGAGTATGCCGAGGGCTTCTGGCGTTACATAAGTCTCCTGCGTCCGTTTGAAAGTCCCGGCTACCCCGAATTCTTTAATCAAGGCTGCCAGGTTATCGAGGCCAAAGAAGCTAGGGTTGCAGAGTTGATGAATCCGGTCCGGCGAGTAAACGGCAACACAATCTATAAAAGCTTGATTTTCAAGGCTGTTCTTTATCCCGGCTAACTCCAATGGCTTAAATACGTTTTTCAATCCGGCCAGCCGAGTCAGACCGACTTTGGGGGATTTAAGACAGGCGTCAAGTAAACTATCGCCCAGGGCGGTTAAATAGTATAAAAGATCCTGACCATTACTTACCGAGGTGCGGAAATCTTTCAGGGCTTCCAGATTTTTGGTCAGCCCAAGCAGTTCCTGGTTGAGTTCAATATCACCTTTGGCTTTTGCTGCCTCCTGAATACCGGCGGACGTTTTATCCTTTTCCTGTCTGGTGGTATCTTCAACTTCTTTTTGAGGTTTTTTACTATCCAGGCTTGTTTTAGCAGCCAGGGCTTTATCATATTGAGCCTGGTCTACTTTTACTTTCTCCTGGGCTGCCGTCACCCGCTCTGCCGCCTTTTTTGAAATCTCATCCGTACTGATGTGAATCTTCAAAGGCGAATCTTCGGTTTCGCCTTCCCCGGACTCAGGTGCGGGGTTGGACAAAGCCAGTTTCAGCGCATCAACCTGGTCTTTCTCGGCTCTGGTAAGTTCTAATTTACTGAGGGCCAGAATTTGCGTGAAGTTATACAAATTGGCGGCTTCGGCTTGCAAACTATTTACTTCGGCCTCTTTTTCTTTAAGCTGCTGCCTTAATTCGGTTATCTCTCCTATTTTCGTAATCAAGGCGGTAGCGTAATCAAGCACCACATCCGCAGCATCAATATGGACCTGCCAGGTTCTGGCTACATCTGTGAATTCAGAAGTCTGAGTTTTTCCGTCGTTAAGCTGAATCCTTAACGCCTGACCTTGATTGAATAACTCCTGGGGATCTAAACCGGTCGGGGTGGCTTTAAAAATGGCGCTGGCTATTTCGGAAATTTTTACAACATCACCTTCAATTTGGTTTAATATCCCGGCAGGTATGGTCCTGGCCTCTTTTGCTAACAGGGTTTTACGCGCCTGTTTGTCCTTTTCAGCCTGTTTGTCCAATCTGGCCTTTTCGGCAGCAACAACCGCCAGGGCGGCATCTTCTATCGCTTTCTTCTTGCGCTGTTCTTCCTTTGCCGGGTTGAAATCGTCCCAATTAAAATCGTCGGTGCCACTGGTTTTCTTACCGGGCGCGGCCACACTATTCTTTTTCTTTGAACCCTTTTTTGCTGAAGTTGTAACTGGTTTCTCAGGCCCGGTACCTTCGGCTTTTGGAGCCTCCGCAACACTCACCCCGGCTGACCGGGCAGAATCAGAAATTCTCTTTTCAAACTCTAAGTTTCCCAGGCCATTTAACCCTGGCAAATCGGAAGGCGAATAGGCGCTTAATACATGTGCTTTCAAACCCAGCCTGTTGATAATCTTAACTTTGTTCTGGCTTAATCCGCCTTTTAATTCTGTGTCATTCAAAACTCGCTGGATAACGGCTGGGGTTGGTCTGAAGGGAGTTTCGGGCGAACCACCGGGAACTGAGGGTACTGACCAGGCGTGCGGGCGGGGAGATTCAGAGCTGAAAGAACGCTGGACGGTTTGAGCAGGTAAAGCCAGCGGTTTAGCTAACAGGCGCATGACGGCCTGATTACCGATAGTATGCTGAAGGTTTAGAATTTGCTGCCGGTTGAGGTTCGGGCGGGTATTATTATTCAGAGGTGGGGCATAGGAGGGAGAGCGGCCAATTCCGGTAATTTCGACACTCTCACCTTGTTCCTCCACAGCTACTTCTGAGGTGTCCTCGGATTTTGAATGAGGGTTATCCTGGTGTGAACTTAACATAGTTATGGCCGTTCTTCTTTATTGAATTGAACTTTTGAACCTGAAAGAATTAAAAGCCCGTTGTTTGACCTGAGACGAGTCCCTTCCGACCAAATTAAGTATCAGCCGATGTTAAATCTTATGTTAAAAAGTTAGAAATGTAAGGATGGCTTTAATTGCAGGTGAATTTGCGTTTCGTCTTTATTTCGTTTTGCACCAAAGATTGCCAAAGGTTGGTTACACTATAAATCACCTCTATACGATAAGCAACACATTTTCGAGAGCATTCTTTTCCGGGGGCCAGCCCTAGTAAATATGGCGAAATAAGTTATACTGAAACCAACCTAATTCTTTAAGTTTCAGCAGGACAATTTGCCATGATCCCTTCACAAGAAAGTGAAAGTCCACCGTTGCCTGCCCAGGTGTTAATTACGGTTGTCAAGTGGCTCTTCCGCGCTTTCGCTGTGCCGAAAATGGACGGAGGT
>JAYSYV010000920.1:0-4261 GCA_043727245.1 Chloroflexota bacterium
AGGGGGAGGCTAACAGTCGCAAGAGTTCCCCGCTGGCGTAGTTTATATCCTGAAATTCGTCCACCAGGATTTGCTCGTAGCGGTTGCGTTCCTCGGCCAGCACCTGGCTATCCTCACGCATCAAACGCACAGGCAGCATTACCAGGTCGCCAAAATCAACCTGCTTGCGCAACTTCTTTTGTTCCTCGTAAACCCGGTAAACTGCCGCCCGGTTTTGAGCTTTTTCTACGTCCTCCGGCTTGAACCGGGGCAAACCCTCGCTATCCAGCGCCAAGGCCATCTGCTCAACCGCCGCTGCGTATTCAGCTGGAGTCCGCAAATAGTCTTTGGCCCGGCCGATGTCACTCAGAAGCTCGTTAAGGTAAAGTTCGGGGTTTTCATCCCGCACATAATAACCGGCTGGCAGATATAACAAGATGTCCTGAAGCAGCATGTAGGCGTGGGCACCATCCAGTAACCGGAAGTCGCGCTCCAACCCGGCCCGTTCGGCATGACGCCGCAGCAAATCTACCCCATAAGCGTGGAATGTGCTGATAGCCATTTCTTCGGCGGCCAGTCCAGCCAGGGTTAACCGCTCGCGTAGTTCCCCGGCGGCCTTATTCGAGAAGGTCAGAACCAGTAGATGAGCCGGATTAACCTTCTTCTCCTCCACAAGGTAGCGTACCCGCTCCACCAGGGTCCGGGTTTTACCGGCGCCCGGTCCGGCCAGGACCAGGGCAGGAATTTCCACCGACCGGGCCGCCAGTTGGGATTCATCCAGTTTTACATTGACCGGTTGCCCTTCAGAAGGGGTTTCGGCAAAAGCTAGTTCGATTGGCAAAGGCGTATCCAGAAAGACATTGCCCAGTTGAAAGAACAGCCGGTAGGGGTCAATCTTGAACGTCTGGGCCAGTGTATCTACCAGCCGTGGGGAGGTTTCCGACCGTGGGCCAATCTGCCTGGAGTTGGTCAGGGCTAAATATTCGGTCTCCACTTGAGGGCTGGGCATTAGAAGTTCCAGGGCGAAAAGATTGGCTTCCTGTTCTCGCCGGTTTTTGGGATTATAAACCTCCACCCGCCCCTCTAATGGCGACTCTTCACCCGGCTCGTTTTCCATATCCTGGTGTTCGCAGCGGGTAGGCTGGCCCCTGTTTATTGTAAGATAAATAGGCACCACCCGACAAAACTTTTACAGTCGAAATGTGCGCAACCTGAGTCCTTTTCTGCTATGGTCTGGGAAGATTTTTCAAGAACTACCCCAGACGAAAGCAGAGGTGGAGATGATTACTTTGGAACAGCACGAAACTATCCGTCGCCTTCATTTCATCGACAAGTTATCCAACCGGGCTATTGCTGCCAGGCTGGAGATTTCTCGACGAACCGTTACGAAGGCTCTCTCGCACGAAACAGTGCCGACCTATACCCTGAGCAAGCCTCGGCCCGCCCCTCAGCTCGGCGCTTTCAAAGGCCGGGTCGAACAATTACTAACCGACAATAAACTGCTGCCTAAAAAGCAGCGTTACACCGCCCACAAAATCTTCCAGCTCCTTCAAGCTGAAGGCTACTCCGGCTCAGAATCCTCCGTCCAGGCCGCCGCCGTGGCCTTTCGTAAAACTAACCGCAAACCGCACGTCTTCTTACCCCTTGAATTCGATCCCGGCCAGGAGGCTCAGGTCGATTGGGGCGTGGCCCAGGCCTGCATCGCCGGCGTTATGCAGACTGTTCAACTCTTTGTTATGCGCCTCAATTACTCCCGCCGCTCCTTCGTAAGGGCTTATCCCTCCCAAAAACAGGAAGCCTTTTTTGAAGGTCATGTCCTGGCTTTTGCCCATTTCGGGGGTATTCCGCACCGGCTCAGCTACGACAACCTGGCGGCGGCTGTTAAAATTCTACTCGAAGGCCGGGTTCGCGAAGAAAACCGTTCTTTCATTGCTTTCCGCTCCTACTACCTTTTCGAGAGTCATTTCTGTACGCCCGGTCAGGGACATGAGAAGGGTGGTGTCGAACATAGTGTCGGCTTTTCCAGGCGCAACTTTATGGTTCCCATTCCGCACGTAGCCTCGTTTGAGGAGCTTAATGCCTACCTGTTAGGCGAGTGTCTGCGGGATGATGTCCGGGTCGTGGCGGGGCAGAGTGCTTCCATCGGCCAGCTCTGGCAAGTCGAAAAACCTCTTCTCAGGCCGCTACCGCTCCGAGTGTTCGAATGTTGTATTACCAGGCAAGCTCGCCTGACCCCTTACAGCCAGGTGGTCTTTGAAACAAACCGCTATTCAGTGCCGACCGATCAGGTTCGAGCCGAGCTGGTGGTAAAAGCTTATCCCTTCAGAATAGATATTTTGCGGCCAGGCGGCGGTTCCGGTGAAAATGGTCCCGGCGTAGTTGCCACGCACTACCGTTGTTACGAAAAGAATCAGGATGTGTTCGATCCCTTGCATTATCTGGCCCTGCTCGAACAGCGTCCCGGGGCTTTTGAACATGCCAAACCGCTACGGCGCTGGCGTAAAGAATGGCCGCCCAGCTACCAGCGCACCCTTGACCACCTCAGAGAGAAGTGGCCGGAAGGGCGAGGAGTACGCGAGTTCATCGCGATCCTTAGATTACATCAAACCCACCCGGCGGCCCTGGTCGAACAGGCCGTCAGCCAGGCGCTGGCATGGGGCTGTGTTCACCTGGACGGGGTAACCCACTGCCTGCACCAGCTGGGTCAGCCCCAACAACTCAGTTTACCCCTGCTGGATTTAAGTAACCGGCCGGAGTTAGCCGCTATCGGCAGCCAGCCGGTGGCACTGGATCATTACGACCAATTACTATTAATAGAAAGGCAGGCTTAAGTGATGGCTCCAGCACCCCAGCCCCAACCGCTTCCACAACTGCTTTTAGAAAGTTATCTCAAGCAACTCCGCCTGCCCAGTTTCGCCGAACTTTACCAGCAACTGGCCCAGGACGCGGCCCGAACGGACCTGTCTTACGAGCGCTTTTTGTTGGCGCTGGTGCAGGAAGAAGTGGCCCGGCGGGAGCGTAACAGTGTGGAAAGGGCCATTCGCCAGGCTCATTTTCCAGTCCTCAAGGAACTTTCCGATTTCGAATGGTCGGCCGTACCTGATCTGTCCAAACCCAGGGTGTTGGAACTGGCCCAGGGCGGTTACATCAGCCGAGCTGAAAGCGTGCTATTAATTGGCAATCCGGGCCTTGGGAAAACGCACGTTGCCTCGGGACTAGCGCTGGCAGCGTGTCGGCAAGGCAAGCGGGTACGGTTTTACAATGTGGCCGGTTTGGTCAATGAACTGGTGGTGGCCCAGCAGGAGTACCGGCTGTCGCGGTTTATGGCGGCTTCGCTCAAGCAGCACTTAATTGTACTGGATGAACTGGGCTTCATTCCATTTACCAGTGGGGCGGCCCAGCTACTATTTCAGTTTGTGTCCGGTCTTTACGAACGGGTGGCCGTGATTGTGACGACAAATCTACGCTTCGCCGAATGGAGCAGCGTAATGGGTGGGGACGAACGAATGAGTGCGGCCTTACTGGACCGGCTGACGCACCGGGCGCACATTCTGGAGTTGCGCGGTACGTCCTACCGCTTTCGTCAGCAACTACAGCGAGGAGGGGCAGAAAGTCCAGGGCCAGAGCCGATGGCCCAGGAGTTGCGTCATTTAGAAAACTCAGGAACTAGCCTCAAAGAAATTAATTCGACTAGAACTGGGTCTGAAAAGGCATCACCAGGGCCAGGGCCGGAACAGGAAGAAGAAGCGGAACCAAAAACTGACGATTAAGGTGAGTGTCGGGCGTCAGGAGCAGGAGGGTCGGGTAATCCTGGACCATTCCTGAACGCCCACAAATGGCTCACTTTTCGATTGTAAAAGAGTGGGAGAGCCAATATTTTACAATCGAAAAGTGAGCCAGGGTGGGAAGTAGTAACTTTTTCGATTGTAAAAACCTTTAGAACAAAAGAGTGGTGCATATTTCGAATACAAAGTTGCGCCTTTTTCAACTATAAAGGAGAAAACCCTGACCCAGTACTTGCGACAAATTGGTTTGTAAATTGGTGTCTTTTTCACTTGTAAAAAACAAAGAGTAAGCCCTTCATTTTAACAGCCCCTACTTTTACTTGCTTATAATCAAATTAACAGCCTTTTTTAGGAGAACACTTACTTTTGTACGATATTTTATTACCTGATGTGCCTGACCTCGTTTTGTCTAAAATCTATTATGGTCCTCAACGACTTTTACTTTTTGCGGCCAGTCTTTCTTCCCAGGAGTGTTGCCCGCTTTGCCACCTGGCCTC
>JAYSYV010000921.1:0-12807 GCA_043727245.1 Chloroflexota bacterium
GAGAGAAGCGATTTAAGGCGTTTCTACCAGGGCATTTTACAGGTGGGCGTAGGGTACTATAAAATAATCACCCGGCCCAACTACCGGGGAGCGCTTTCCCTGTTTGAAAGTGGCATGGATTATTTGCGCCTGTTCGAGCCAGACCAGTTCGGCCTGGACGTTACCGGGCTGATAAAAACTACTCGGGCCAGCCGCCAGGAGTTGGAGCGGCTCGGCCCCGAACGCCTGGACCAGTTTGACCGCAAGCTTATTCCAACCCTGAAAGCAAGTGTAATTAATGAGCCAGATGGATTATAACGATATTCGCAACAGCCGTCCCAGTATTGTGGGCCAGGCTCTGCAATTGGCCGGGAAAATCCTTACGCCCCCGGAAGAAATAGATGCCGGGGAAATCGGCAAGATTTCCGGCCATTCCTTAATCGAAGCCGGGCGGCGCTATGACGACCTGACCACAGATAGTTGCCGTCCCCAACTGGCGGCGCTGGTCTTTGACGTGACCGGCGATTTCCGGGCGCTAGATTTTTATTTCCCGATTGTCAACAGCCTCAAGCACGATGAAACCGCCCGCCAGGATTTTTATAACGCGGTCCGCTACATCAGCGGGCATCCCGGCCTGGATATGCGCGTCTACGCCGAGAACCGCCAGGATGTTACCGCCCAGACTCCCCCGGCGGTCCGCCACATCGTAGCCGGACACCTGGCAGAGGTCTTTTTCTACCGGCGCGATATTCTCGAACGCCTGTTGTCACAGTCGCGCCACTTTTTGATTTATATCAACCGCCGGGCTTTCGACCAGGATGGCGGTCTGGCCGGGGGCGACTATAACTTCGAACGGCAGGCTATTCAGCTTGAAATGTCGCGATTGTTTGAAGGTTTTTCCGGCAAAACACCGGGCGTGGCCCCATTCTTACACGAACTCGGCCACATGTTGGACCATTTTGAAGCCGGAACAGGCGGAATGGGCCACTGTGAAGGAATCTTGCCGGGAATGGCAAGCCGGGATGGACCGGTATTTACGCCCCAGGCCCGCCAGTTCTTTATCGCCGGGAAGCAACTCGAACAGCAGCGCTACATGGCTTTCCAGAATGGTCAGGCCCGGCCAAATGACCCGGTTCCGGTGGGCCACCCTTATGTTTTTCAAACTGACGGGGAATTTATCGCAGGGTTTTTGGAGATGTTCTTTCGCAACCCCAATTATTTTGCCGCCCAGAATCCCCAACTCTTTCAGGGTTTTGCCGAGCTTTTGCACCAGGACCCCCGGCGCTACTGGCCGGAAGATTTTTCTTTTTACGTTACCGAAAACCGCAAAGCTTATCTGGGCGGCGAACGGCCTCACCCCCAGAATATTTCGATTCCACGGCCTTAAATCTAGCGGAATCAAAAAAGCTCCTGCCGGACAGGAGCTTTTTGATTAATGGCTTCAAGAAATTTAGAGTTTCCCGGCAGGTTTCCAACCAAACTGATTGACAAGGTAAAATTGACCGTTTTCTGGAGCAACCTGACGTATCTCGAAAGAGGTTTCTACCCGGTCCAGGAGCTTAGTACCCCTGAAAAGCGTCAGCTGTAAATCATACAGGCAGGATTCGTTTGGGAGAGGTTGAGCCTTAGGCAGGGGAATACTGCCAAGGAACCGGACATTCGGCATAGTTTCGTCATAAAAAACGCCTACCTCGCCCCGCCAGATTATCTGGTTATGCAAGACAGTTTCTATTTGCAGCCAGTAAATTTCTTCACCAACCAGATCGCCCCCTGTTTCGAGGCTAAAAAATAATTCTCTCCCCGCAGCGTTAGTATGTAACTGTAGCTGGTTCAAATTAAGCCAGCTTTCTTCGACCTGTCGCGCATAATCAGGCTGAAAGAGGCTGGACGGAATGTTAAAGTTAGCATTAATCTGAAGGCCGGTAAGCCGCTGTTGAGTTAAGAATGGCATCGCAAAATCCTGAAAATTGATATAATAAAACGTTTATCCATTGCCACGATTTCCTGACAGCAATATGCCAGAAAATAAATAAATTCTCTGAAACAACCCCTTTATCGGGATTGACACTAGCCTGAAGAGATTACATTTCCGAGAATGAACCTCTTGCTAGAAAGATTATACCCAAACTATCTTATCTACTATACCTCTAACCTCACTAACAGATATACCTGGCTAATTATAGCTAATCCAACCTTACATTTAGCTTACGAATTCCATCTTTTTATGATTTTTTATTAATTTTCTCTGCAATTATCCGGTGCTTTGATTTAATTATTGCCGGAAAGCCTGCTGTCGTTATAATTATGTAGAAAACCAATAAAATTTAGTTATTGCTTGTCCAAAGGGACTATGATACCGTATATGTAGTGGGAACCTTTTTACCAGGAATAAGTCAAGTTTTTAAAAATTTCTTATAAAGGAGTGTTTAATGGAGCGTAGAGAGATAAAAGCCAGACCAGTACGGCCCTGGGAACGGTTGCCCAGGGGATTCTGGCGTGGGTTCATCAGTGGAGCCTTCGCTTTACTCATTGTTGGTGGGCTGTTAGCTTTTTTGCTCTCGCCAGAGATTATAAAACATCGCTCACCCTTTCCCCTGGAAGAAGCTATCGGTAAATCCAGGGTCGAAGCGGCTATTGATGGCAGCTATAAGGATAAGCCCAATCCGGTTGCCGCCAGTACCGAAAATCTCGCCGGCGGTAAGACAATTTACAACTCTAACTGCGCTTTCTGTCACGGTGTCACTGGCAAGGGAGATGCCGCTATCGGTCAGAATTTGTTCCCGAAGGCAGCCAATCTTTTGGAGAAAGACACGGTCGAAAAGACCGATGGGCAACTATACTGGATTCTGGAAAAGGGTCTGGCCTTCGTTGGCATGCCAGCATATAACACCATTCTGAGCCAGGATGAAATGTGGAAGGCGACCCTATATGTACGGCAACTTCAGAAAGGGACTCCCACTTCTGCTACTACCGCTACTCCTGGTCAAGCGGCGACAGCTACCACCGTACCAGTCGCCCAAACTACTACTACCGCCGCGTCTGTCGCAACTACTGCCGCTGCAAAAACTACGGTCGCCGCATATGCTACTACCGCCGCTGCTACGTTAGCGTCAAATACCACCGCTGCTGTCGCCCAGGCTACCGCCGCCCCCGCAGCGACTGCCGCCGCAGGTGGCAGTGACGCGCTTACCAAAGGGTTAGTGCTTTTCAAGGAGCAAGGTTGCGCGGGCTGTCATGGCGGCGATAAAGCCACCGGCCAGATTGGTCCGGCCCTCAACAAAATTGCTTATCCCTTTGACGGACTCTTGAAACAGGTCCGCAGCGGTAGCGGGGTTATGCCTGCTTTCCCGGCTTCAGCCCTTTCGGACAGTGATGCCATGCTGATTTACAATTACCTGAAAAGCCTGAATGTCTAGCAGCCTGTCGGAGTAATCGAAATGACTACCACTTACAGACAAAGTGTGTCAATTCAGAACTACAGGTAGTACCATTCCGGCCAAAATAAGGCTCTCTCCGACAAACTGCTAGGCGCTCAGGTTAAATCAGGAAATAAAAACCAGGCCACCGGAGATGTACTTTCCGGCGGCCTGGTTTTTATTTTAAGAAAAAGGTTGGTTTAGTGGTCGCTAACCAGGCGAACTTCAACCTTACCGTCATGCTGGCGAACTTCATAAGAAGGATTAGCAAAGGTCGCCGGACCATCTATAACCCGGCCATCCTTGAGGCAAAACCGGGAACCATGCCAGGGGCAAACTACCGTATCACCTTCAAGTTGCCCTTCCGAAAGAGGCCCACCGGCGTGAGAACAGGTATCATTCAGGGCATAAATCTGGTCGTTCTGCTTTACCAGTAGGACATTAGCCCCGTTAGCGTCCACTTTTTGCAGCTTGTTTTCCGGCAGGTCGCTGACATCCATTACCTCGGTCCACTCGGAAGGAGCCTCAGACCAGGCATTGTGGTTGACCATCGAACCCATTTTGAAGACTAATTCTCCGCCCAGGTAAGCGCTGAAGCTGGTTACACCATAAGCCGCCGTAGAAATAGCCACCGCCAGTTTGCGCTGACCTTTTTTGCGCAGCAACCAGCTCAAGCTATAAGCGGTCAACCCTCCCACATTGAGCAGCATGTGAACTAAACCGGTATGCCGCTCTTTGCCAACAGTATCGCTCCAGTCGGTCATACCGGTAACAGCCGCTCCCAACGCGCCCAGGATACCCAGGCCCAGGGCCGCATCAGCCCCGGCGGTCAGGTCGGATTTCTCATCGGCCCCGGAAAGCAGGTCGAGGGTGAGGGCGACGGTCCAACAACCCACCGGAATATCAGTCATTATGGGGTGTAAGGCATGGCCCAACCAGACTCCATTTAGAAAATTCTTGGCTTTTTTACCAGGAACCCCTCCGGCCTGGTAAACGCTATTAACTGCCTGCTGAAGCGTATCGGCAAGTTGTTCCAGGGTGGGTTGTGGTGTGGTGTCGTTGCTCATACAAAACCTCCTCTTATCTTCTTATCTTTTGCTCGTAACGTTGTGGTACTGACCCGGCCAGCCTGGCTTTGCTGCAAAACAGGCTCCAAAGCAACCGAAAATAAATTTCTCCGCCGCAAGCAGCGGGGAATTCAACCCTGAGAGATTAAATCGTAGTTGAAAAATCTTTTCAGAATCTTATCAATCCTGGAATCAGCAATAGTTGGGCCTTGAAGCGAGAATTGGCTGAAAGAAGAATTAATTAAGATTTGGATAACTACACTCAGAAAACTTGTCATAACTTTTACAACCCTAAAATAAAAAGAGCGCCCCGCAAAGGACGCTTCTCTTAACTCAAAAACTTACTTGGAAAGGCTGGCGCTACTTTCGCGCAAACTCTTGCCAGGGACAAGAATGTCATCAATGATGCCATACTCTTTGGCTTCTTCAACAGTGAAATAGTGGTCGCGGTCAAAATCGCGGCTAATCCGCTCGTAAGGCTGACCGGTATGCTTCGCCATAATTTCGCGGACCTTGCGCTGCATATCCAAAAGATAGCGAGCCTGGATTTCCACGTCCGGGGCATAACCCTGCATACCACCACCGGCGGGGTGCTGGTGAATGGTCGAGTTAGGCAGCGCGTAGCGTTTGCCGGGGTTTCCAGCGCAGAGCAACACGGTTCCCATCGAAGCGGCCAGACCCATACACATCGTCACAATCTCCGGCTCTACGAATTGCATGGCATCATAAATTGCCAGACCAGCCGTAATCGAACCACCAGGGCTATTGATATAAATTGAAATATCCCGTTCCGGGTCTTCATAGGCCAGGAAAAGCAACTGGGCAATTACCACATTGGCAATCTGGTCGTCAATGCCGGTTCCCAGGAATATGATACGTTCGCGCAATAGACGGCTGTAAACATCGTATTGACGCTCACCACGGTTAGTATTTTCAATTACATAGGGTATAATTGCTTCCGGGGTTACGATTCCGGTATCAACGGCCCTTTCATAATATTCGGGTAAATGTAGCTTGCCCATGATTTTCCTCCCTGGGGCTTACCGTAAAATGGGGTAAACCTGGAATAGTTTTCTAGTTGGGCCGGTACTTCTGAAAGCGCCGGCCCGCCAATTACTTGGATTCTTCTGTTCCGGTATCGTTTGCCTCGGCTTCGATTTCTTCCCCGGTACCAGCTTCGGCCTCTGAAGGTGCAGCTTCTTCGGCTAAAGCCGGTTCGGCAGCAGCGTTAGTTTCAGCTTCCCCTTCGGTAGCCTCGGCCAGTACTGACTCAGCTTCGGTTTCTCTGGCGCTATTTTCCGGTACGTCCGCAAATTCAGCAAGACCCTCGCCATCTGCTTCACTCTGCTTGACCCCGGTCGCCAGTTCAATCAGTCGGTCGGTCAGTTTACGGCTGAAAATCTCGTCCCGGAGCTGGCTTTTCATCTGGTCGTTAGCCAGGTAGTTACGCATGGTCTTGGCTCGTTCTTCGCGGTCTTCTTCCGTGGCATCCTTGGTGAATTCGGCTACCATCTTTTCGATTTCCCGGTCGAACTCGGCTTCGTCTACCAGAATACCTTCCTGGGTGGCAATCTCTCTCAAAACCAGAACGGTTTTAATACGGTCCTCGGCCTGGGGCCGGAGTTCCTCGTGGAATGCTTCGTGATCCTTACCCGTATATTGCAGGTATTGGTCCAGGCTCAGTTTTTGCTGCTTGAGCCGGTTAGCCATATTCTCTTCCAGAGAATGAATTTCGGCGTTTATCAACACCGGCGGAATACTGACGTTCGCCTGCGTGACTGCTTCCTTGACAATCTTCTCGGTCAGTTCGCTTTTGGTCTTAGAAAGCTTCTGAGCCTTCAAGTTTTCGCGAATCCGTACGTTCAGTTCGTCTACAGTTTGTACTCCCGGCAAAACTGACTGGGCGAATTCGTCAGTTATCTCAGGCTCGTGCTTGATCTTGATGCTGTTTAACTTGATCTTAAAGGTCATCGGTTCCTGGTCTTCCGCTTTCGGCTCATCCAGGGGCAAAGTTTCTACTTCGGGCAGTTCAAGCGTTTCGGTTTCGGCGGTATCTTCCGCTTCGGCTGTTTCAAGGCTTTGTTCCGGGGCGGTTTCGGCTTCTTCGGTGGCATCTTCCGCTTCGGCTGTTTCGCCTTCTTCGGTGGCATCTTCCGCTTCGGCTGTTTCGCCTTCTCCGGGAGTCACCTCAGTTTTGGGCGCAGATACGGCGGCAGGAGTAGCGCGTTTTACCTCGATAGTTTTTTCCTCACCCACGCTCAAGCCCTGAACCTGGTCATCAATCTGGCCCAACAGTTCGCCTTTACCCAGTACACCGGTCCGCTGGAAAGGTTCGCCAACTACTTCACCATCGCGCACCGTCTGCATATCCAGTTCTACCTGGTCGCCTTCCTGGGCGGGTCGTTCGGTATCGGGTTCTTCCCAGGTGCTTTGCTGATCCACCAGTTGTTGAAGGACTTTTTCGGCTTCCTCGTCGGTTACTTCCGGCTCTTCCAGGTCAAATTTGATGCCCTTGTAATCGCCCAACTCGACCGTTGGCTCCACCGGAATAGTCGCCACAATCGTCAGCGGGTCAGCCGATTCAACATCAAATTTAGGTTCGGCAATGGGTGTAATATTTTCTTGTTTGAGGGCATTTGAGTAGGCTTTAGGGATTAAATCGCGGGTAGCCTGTTCGAGCAAGGCTTCCAGACCGACGAAGCGTTCTACCAACGCTCGCGGGGCTTTACCGGGGCGGAAACCAGGAATACGCACCTGGTTGGAAAGTTTCTTGGCAGCCCGGCCCTTGGCCTCTTCCAGTTCGGCCGGCTCAATTTCTATGCGAACTATATACTGGCTTTGCTGATCTTTTTCAGAGGTTATTTTCAACCTGTTATCTCACTTTCGTATTTCAAAATCCTGCTGTTCTTCGAGCCTGACTTATAGGGCAGACTCCCTATTGTACTGTTCGTTATAAAGACTGATGGCGATTATAACAAATATCGGCGCTTATGGGAATAGCAACCGTAGTTTTAAGCCAACTTCTATTGCAACTCTAACGCGTTAGGAGCTAGTGGTCAGTCGCCAGTGGGTTGGGATGAGTCAGGGTGTTGAGTAGAAAAAATGGGTCGGAAACTGTAATGTAGTTCAATGTTAGAAGAAGGGCTGGTTATATTTCCAAAGCCCCGACTTCGCATTTACTCTGATCAAAACATTATGCTAAAATAGAATAGGCGTTTTGTTTTTCCTAACCGGGGTTTAAATATGGGCTGGACACGCTGTATTTTACATATGGACCTGGACGCTTTTTATGCCAGCGTAGAGGAAGTGGTCAATCCGGCCCTGGCCGGTCAGCCGATAATCGTAGTAATGGGTGAAGCCAATACCCAGCGCGGGGCGGTCGCTACCGCGTCTTACGCGGCCCGGCAGTTTGGCGTACATAGCGCCATGCCGGTCGGACAGGCTCGCAAGCTGTGTCCCCAGGGCATCTATTTGCCGGTGCGCCACCAACTTTACGAAGAATTTTCCCTGCAAGTAATGCAATTGCTCCGCCAGCAAACTCCTTTAATCGAGCAGGTCAGCATTGATGAAGCCTACGCCGATATAACCGGCTTGCAGGAAGACAACCTGGACGGCCCGGAAATAGCCACCCGCTGGCAAGAGATAATCAAAAGTAAAACCGGCCTGAGCGCCTCAGTGGGGATTGCTTCCAATAAAGTGGTGGCTAAAATGGCGAGTGGACATCGCAAACCGGCTGGACTGACCGTGGTCGAACCCGGTTACGAAGCCTTTTTCCTGGCTCCCATGCCAGCCGGGAAGCTCTATGGGGTCGGGCCGAAATGGGCCGCCCGAATGCGTGACCTGGGAATAGAGACTGTGGGCGACCTGGCCGGGGCCGATTTGGACCTCTTACGCGAAAATTTCGGGCCGCACCTGGGCCGGGAACTACAGGACCGGGCCGCCGGTCGTGACAACAGCAGCGTCATTACTTTCCGCGAGACAAAATCCCTCTCCGCCGAACGAACTTTCTTTGAGGATACCTATGACCGAGCCAAACTCTGGCGGGAAATTCAGCAGATGTCCGAAGAATTAGCCGGTCGCCTGCACAAACAGGAATTACTGGCCCGGACTATCGCGATTAAGCTCCGTTTCAATAACTGGCGCACCATCACACGGGCCATTACCCTGGTTTCCCCGACCGATTTAGCCACTGATATAGCTTCCGCCGCCGGGGCTTTGATGCGGCTGGCCTGGAAACGCGGTACTCCTTTGCGGCTGTTAGGAGTGCGCGTCTCGAATTTCAGCGAAGCGAACGCACCACGCCAGTTGCTTTTCCCTTATAAACTAAGCTAGGTTTGTGATACGTAGAACGTTAAACGATTATTAGAAAGGACAACTAAATGGCCGGAGAAGTTAGCAAGCCGGGAGCTATGGCCCTGGTCGGCTCAGGTGAGTACCTGCCGGTAATGGCCGAAACCGACCGCTTTTTGCTGCAAACTCTGGGCGGTCCGGCCAGGGCTAAAGTGGTATTGATTCCGACTGCCAGCGGCCTGGAACCGGGTATCCCAGAACGCTGGAACAACCTGGGTGTGGGCCATTTTACGAGCCTGGGAGCCTCCGTGGAACCGGCCATGCTGGTGACAAGGGAAGATGCCAGTGACCCACTTATTTTGAAGTTGCTGGAAGAAGCTAATTTCATCTATTTTTCGGGCGGCAATCCAAATTATCTGATAGAAACCCTGCGCGACACCCCGGCCTGGGAAATAATTACCCGGCGGCATGCCCAGGGAGCGGTATTGGCAGGGTGTAGCGCAGGAGCCATGGCTTTTGGCGGTTTTACGACTAACATTCGAATGATGCGCCAGGGTCTGCCGCCCGAATGGGTTCCGGCGTTGGGTCTACTGCCCGGCTTTATTACTTTGCCGCATTTCGACCGCTTATCCGGCTTCATCAGCCAGGAGCTTTTCAAGATGTTATTGGATACCGCCCCCTTTGAAAACGGCCTGGTCCGCGCCCTTATCGGCGTAGACGAGAATACAGCCCTGGTCCGGCTGCCTGTCCAGGCGAACGCAACGCAAAGTGAAACCGGCTGGCAAGTCATCGGACACCAGACCGTATCAATCTTCGACCACCTGGGCAAAGCCTTTATCTACCGGCCCGGCGACCGGCTTTCTTTAATGGAGCGTTAGATTATTCAGGAATTAGCGGCGTTCGCTGCGTTCAACATCGAGGTAGGTTTGCAGGATAATCGCGGCGGCTCGCGCATCTATATTGGCTTTGCGTTTTTGGCGTTTGACCCCGGCTTCCTGCATCAGGCGGTCGGCTTCCACGCTGGTCAGGCGTTCGTCCATAAAATCTATCGGGATATTGGTCAGGCGCGAAAGCTGGCGGGCGAAGTCGCGGGCGCGGCCCGCCTCGATGCCTTCATCCCCATTCATGTGCAAAGGCAAGCCAATAATCAGCTTACCGGCTTCCTGTTCTTCGATGTGGCGCAAAACCTGCCTGAAAACCTGCGCCCGGTCGCCCACCCGAATAACCCCGACCGGCGTGGCAATCAGGCCGGTTTCGTCGCTAACCGCCACTCCAATACGCTTCCGGCCAGGGTCTAGGCAAAGATACCGCAACTGTTTTCCTAACCTTCTTTTTATCGGCCAATCAAGACTTTGGCGTTGTTACCGTCGGAGAACCCACCGGCACTGTACCGCTGGTATTGCCCGGCGTAGTGGTCAGGGAAGCCTGGGCCGCTGCCTCATAATCCAGGACCGTTTTAATTTCTAGCAGGTTCGCGGCGGGTAAAGTATCGCCGGTGATTGTTTTCAGGTTTAACTGGCTCAAATCCACCTCCGGGAAATCGGACGCAACCAGGATGCTGGTGGCGGCTTTGGTCTTCCCGGCGATAGCGGCCTTAAAAGCCTGAATATCCAGGTTCCGAATAACTCTACCCCGGACCTGAATTTCCATGAAGCGCTGGCCCCCGTCTTCCACCAGTTTAGGCGCACCGACAAATTCCAGGCTAGTCTTGTCGTCAAGGCGGTAAGCCGGGTCTGTAACCATGTGGGTGGCAACTCCTCTTGTAACATCGTCAGTTCGGTACTTGGCTGCTTCCAGGCTGGTAGCGCAAGTCCCAGTAAAGGTTTCGACCACATCGTTGACCTTTTTAGGGAAATTGCAGACCGGTTCGCTCGTTTTTATGACCAGTACGCCCTGGGTGGTCTGGTCGTACTTGAGGGCGTTATTGACCTCGCTCAAAGCCTGGTCGCGCAACTGCTTTTTTAGGTCGTCCTGGTCGGCCTGGGTAATAAACTTCTCATCTCTATCGCTGCCGTTGGTCAGCGGCCCCAGTCCGACACCGACATTTCCGTTCAAGGGGAAGCTTGCCACTTCGGCTATATTGCCCACGGTTCCGGCCTTATCGGCGACAACTTCGCCGGTAGCCTGTCCGGCCTGGCCGTTAAAGGTGGCGCTACCATTGATAGTAATCCCCTGCACCAGGCGGTAAGTGACACCGTTGCGAGTGTAAATTACCGCTCCGGCTCCATAACTTATAGCGTTGAAACTGCGGTTGTAGAATACTGCCGGGCCACTGGCCGGTTTATCCGCCACTTTACGCGTGCCGGTCGCGCCATGTTCGCCGGCCTTCTTAATCTCGCCGGTATTGACCATTTCAACCGGCAGGGTAGCCGGGGGTAAAGGTGTAGCCGCAGCGGTGGCCCCAGGCGTACCTGCTAAAGCCGTACCGACCGTCCCAACCTGAACTGTAGCGGCGGGTTGGGTGGGCGAAGCGGCGCTATTACCACCGGGAACCAGGGCCAGGCGGACAGTGGCGGTCTGCGTTTCGGTTTTTAGCGGTACGGTCAGGGTTTGGACGGTCGGCCCCAGGTTCATCACTCCGCTCGGCTTTAATAAAAGCAGCAGAAGTAATATGACGAGTAATACGGCAAATAAGACCCCTAAAATCAGGATAAGCCGCTGCCTTTGAAGCTGGTTCTGGCTCTGGACCTGGCCCTTCGGGACCGGACGGGAAGCGGCCATCCGAGGCCGTCCCTTGACAACCGGTGCGGAAGGAACCAGCAGGCGCTTTATCCGCTCTTTGGTCGAGTTTGAGGTTGCTACCGGCTCTACGACCATGCCATCAGGGTCTTCCACTTCTTCGATTCCAACCGCGTCTGGCGGTGGGTTCAGCCGGTTAGAGCGGCGGCCAAAAAGGCTGCCTTTATTCGGACGAGCAGGCGGTTGGCCCTGACTTCGACCACCCCGGTCACTACGGAACTGACCGGCGGCATTATCGGGTTCGTCATTAAAGTCCACGATTGGTTCGTCTTCATCATCCGGCCCAGGCGGTCGGAAAGTAGCCCCCAGGCTACCCAGTTCATTATTGTTAAAAAAGCCGTTGCGGGAAGCTTCCTCATAGCTTACTGCGTTAGAGGAGTTGGAAACGCCACCGCTGCCCAGGTTGAAACCAGGCTGGGGAAGCGGTTGGCGACCAGGCAACGTATCTACACCACTACCGGGGATATTTGGCGGACTACCTACAAAGCTGGGAGGTGAGGGCGGCGGTGAAGCGGCCACAAAGCCATCCGGCACGCCGCTGTAATTAGGCCGGACCACCGTTCCCTGGTTGGTGGATAGATTGCCAGGGCTGCTCTCCAGGCTGGCCTGAGAAGTTCCTTCTTTCTCAATCGAAAAACCAAGTAAATTTGCCAGGCCGCGAATAGTCTTATTGCCCCCGGCGATACTGAGGTTGATATTTTCGGCCCGTACAGCCGAGCGAAGGGTATAAAAATTGTTCAGTTCCTGCAAAACGCGAGTCTCAGTAGGCAAGACCAGCACTACATCCTGAGAAGGGTAGTTTTTCAGCCGGGCGATAATCTGGTCTAAATTTTCACTTGGTTCAACTGGCAACCGCACAGCCATGGCCTGGTCTCCTTTTACCCTGCCGGATGATTCCCGGCCACCGCAACGCTCTGGCATTTTAAGCACAAATGAAAGATTGGCAGGCAACCCGATATTAGGCTTTACCCCGGATTACCCACCTTTTTGAAATGGAAATCTAACTGCCCCAGACTTTATTTGGAACGCGTAAGCTGACTCAAGACCAGTTCCGGCACAAGGGCCAGCGACCCGGCCAGTTTCGCCGGATTCTTGCCGCCACCTTCGGCCCGGTCGGCCCGGCCTCCGCCCTTGCCTTCCAGGTAAATCGCCATTTGGCTGAGCAGCGGTCCGGCCTTCACGCCCCGTTCCACTGCGTCCGGTGTAACCATCACCAGCAGGCGCGGAGTACCATCAATCACCGCCCCCAGGGCCACTACCCCCGATTTGAGGCTATCCCGCAGCTTGTCGCCGATGGCCCGCAGAATTTCAACGGT